>JAEWKR010000101.1 GCA_023457715.1 Verrucomicrobiota bacterium | reverse complement strand
CCACGCGACACCACGCCAAAACACAATCCGCATAACCGCGGATCACCGGCCGGCCTTCACTTCCCGTCGGGCTTGTTCAACAAGCGTCCTGTTTCGGGCTCCGCCGAAACAGAACTCTCGGGGTTAGGCGTTTTTCTTGTTTCGGTGGACGCCAAATTTATAGGCCAGGAATTCTCGGAGCGTCTCGACCGAATCTTCTATCGAGACCGCCTTCTCCATGACGTCCGTGGAACCGAAGAGTCGATTATACCGGAAGTGCATGATCCTTTTCTTCGGGTCCAAACTGAGGCGAAGCGTGTTCTCACCGGAGCGCACTTCTGGTCGGTCGGAAATCACCAGATCGAACATTGAGGTGTGCGCGAAGATCTCCTCTTCGAGCTTCTCATCGCGAATCCAAGTGAGAAGTCGCAAGAACGGCTCGGCGTCGTGTCCATTCCGTGCAAGGTCTTCGTACCGGCCTCGAATTGCCGCCCAACCTGTATGTGGAACTAGCATGACCCTTTGGCCTAACGATCAATGATGAGCCACGACCCTGCGCGGACGCGAGTCATGGGAAATACGGTGCATGGTGGAGCGGAGCTGGGCGGTGCGAATCACCTGCCAATGTGGGTCGTTGGCTCGATCGACTGGTTAGCCGGATCGCGGGCTCCGGGGTTCGTCGGCCCCTTCTGCGTGCCATAGCCGCCAGCACCGGCGCCAGCATGCGACGGCAAAGAGAAGCGCACAAAGGGCCACAGCCAGCGCGAAACTGCCGCGCCCAAGGGAGCCGCTTTGAATCAGATCCCGACAAAGTAATGCGCCGAAGGCACTGCCGACGAACCAAGCGAACCCGCCGACGGCGTACGCGAGTACTGCGGACTTGGGTGCGTTCGAATGCCTAGCAGACATATTGCGGCTAACGTCAAAGATGAGCCACGACCCCGAGCGGACGCGTGGCTTTGGAGTGGCGGTTCATGGTGGAGCGGAGCTGGGCCGTGCGAATCACCTGCCAGTGTGGGTCGTTGGCTCGGGCGACTGGTTCGGCGAGGAGCGCAGCATTTCGCGGTAGATCTCCGCATTCATCAAGTGGTACTGAGAATGGCGGTACGTATGCAGAACTGCCGCACAGCAGAACGACGCCCAGGCTAAGTGCACGTGCAATCTACGAAACCGGCCACTAACGACGATCGCCCCAGCCAATGCCACAAGAACGGGAGCGGCGTATGCGCTACCGCGGGGCTCAAGGTGCCCACTTGGACCAAAGGATGCCCAAATCGCGACGACCGAAAAAAACACAGCCTGGGAGACTCTCCACGCAATGCTCCGAGTTTGGGAGGAGGGTCGCATTTTCGCCGAACGTCAAAGATGAGCCACGACCGCCCACGGACAAGCCGCTCGGCGGGGACAGGTGGAGCGGAGCTGAAACGTGCGATTCACTACAAAGTAAGGTCGTTGGCTCGGGCGACTGGTTCGGCAGCGACTACCTCGTGGTGTTTGAACGCCGGACCAGCACGAGGCCGAAGGACAGCATAGTACCCGCAAGCCCTAGTAGCCGCCACTTGCTGGACACGTGGGCGCCCTCCCGGCTAGTGTAGTGTCCCATAATTAGGTCGTCATAAGTGCGGCGCCGGCAGGATAGCCGGATGTCGCGCAAAAGTTTACCAGTTGTCCTGGCGGAGTCCGAGGTACTCCGTCTTGAAGAGTGGATTCGTGCGGGATCGACCCCGCAGCAAGTGGTGCTGCGGGCGCGGATCATCCGCGAGGCGGCGCGGGGGTCGAGCGACCAAGCGACGGCCACCGCGTTAGGCATCCGGAGGGAGACAGCAGCGTTGTGGCGCCGCCGCGTCCGCGAGCAGGGCATTGGTTGCGTCTGGGAGATTGCGGCAGGCCGCGGGCGCAAGCCCAGCTACGATGCCGCCCGTATCGCGCAACTCGTCCAAGCGACACTGCAAACCAAGCCCACCGGTGCCACCCATTGGAGCACGCGGACAATGGCCCGCACACAGGGCGTGAGCAAAAATACAATCCACCGCGTGTGGCAGGACCACGGGATCAAGCCGCACCTGACGAAGAGCTTCAAACTCTCCCGCGATCCAAAGTTCCTCGAGAAGCTCACCGATGTGGTGGGTGTCTATCTGACCCCTCCCCAAAACGCAGTCGTGCTCTGCGTCGATGAGAAGAGCCAGATCCAAGCTCTGGACCGCACCCAACCCGGTCTGCCGCTCAAACCCGGCCGCTGCGGCACGTTCACCCATGACTACGTTCGGCACGGCACCACCACGTTGTTCGCCGCGCTTCAAGTCGTCGAAGGTCGAGTGATTGGCCAGTGTTACCAGCGCCACCGCCATCAGGAGTTCATGAAGTTCCTGCGTAAGCTCGACGCCGAGTTTCCCGACGGGAAAACCCTGCACCTGATCCTCGACAACTACGGCACCCACGGCCACGCGAGCGTCCGGCGCTGGTTGGCGCGACACCCTCGGTTCGTGCTCCACTTTATCCCGACCAGTTCGAGCTGGCTCAACCTGATCGAACGCTGGTTCGCCGAACTCAGTCAGAAAGCGGTGCGCCGTGGCACATTCCGCAGCGTTCGCGACTTGCAACGCTGTATTGACGAGTTCCTCGCCGCGTGGAACCGCAATCCGACACCCTTCGTGTGGACCGCCAGTGTCGAGCGCATCCTTGAGAAAATCGCACGCGCCCGCGAGCGACTCGAACGGATCAAACCACGCAGTTCTCGTCCGCGGTGCTTATGACGACTCAATTGCGGGACACTACACTAGGGACGATCAGGACGAGTGCCGCGAGGGCGACGCCGGCAGCGACTACCAACCAGCCGGACAGCCGCTCAAGCTTGCGACCTTCTCGCGCTACGAACGCCGGATCCGGTGTGCGACCGGCCTTCTGACATGCGAGGCACAGTGGTGGGCCCGCGACGCGATCGAAGAAACCGAAAGGCTTACCGCAACCTGGGCAAATGGACGACATGCCGAACGTCAAAGATGAGCCACGAGCGCGAACGCACGCGAGGCTCTGGAATTGGTGTGAAGGGTGGAACGCACGGGAGATCTACGAATTACTGCCAGTGAAGCTCGTTGGCTCGAGCGACTGGTTCGGGCTTCGTCGCAGCCGGAGTATGACGTACGCCAGAGGCAAACCGCAAAGCAGGAGCGGTACAACTAGGAGCCAGCCGACCTGCCACAGCCACAGTCCGGATGCCTGCCGCGCCAGCACTAGGAGAATCGTCGTCGTGACGATGAGGGCGGTGAGGACGGCCCTACCTGGTCGCACGCCAACTCGGGAGGCTATGAAGCCGACGGCTAGGCCGGGGAGCACAGAAGCGAGGCTTGCTGACGCTGCACCCGAGTAGATGGCAAACTCGTCACCGTCAGGCGCAATCATCGGCGCGAGGTACTCTGTACTCTTCGCGAGGACAAGTGCACCAACAGCAGCGATCAGCCACGGCTTCATTGCCCGAACGTCAAAGATGAGCCACGAGCGCGAACGCACGCGAGGCTTCGGAGTGAGTGTGAGAGGTGGAGCGCACGGGAGATGTACGACTAACTTGCAGTGAAGCTCGTTGGCTCGGGCGACTGGTTCGGGAGGGCTGGGAAAGAAGAATGCTGCGCTTCCAATCACGCAAGCTGGTGCTGGAGGACTGCACGGGTGACATGCTGCTGAAACGACCACCGCTCGGCTGATCTACCGTCTGGGTGGTCGAAAACGATTCTTCGGAAGAGACGCTCACCGCGGCAGCCTTCAGGAGACTGAGACCGATCCTGGCGCCCGACTCCCTCGATGCCTGAGCCGGAGATGACTGCCGACTTCGACTGCGTGCTTGATCTGAGAATCGCATCTGAGCCTCGACTGCCGCACCCGATTCATGCCTCTGGGTAAACCGCGCCGAACGTCAAAGATGAGCCACGAGCGCGGCCGGACAAGCCGCCCGGCGGGGCAGGGTGGAGCGCTGGTGAGATGTACGATTCACTGCAAAGTAAGCTCGTTGGCTCGAGCGACTGGTTCGGCGGTGCATACTCGTGCGTTTAGTGATCGGGAAAGTGGGCCTGTCAGGGTCGAAAGCTGAAACGCAGGTCCCCCTCCCAAGCGCCAAACGCGACCCCGGGTCTCGCGACAAAAGGCGCAATCGTAATCACTTTCTCCTCTCCGGAATCCTGCGCGACAACGAAGCGGGAACGGACATTCAGCATTCCATCTGGCAGAGGATCAATCTGCAGAAATAGCGTCACTCCGTCTTTGACGGGAAAAGACGACTCCTCACCTGGGTACAGTGCTGCGCGGATGCCACCATCGGTTTCTGCTCCCACGCGGATCGTGCCAAAGATCACTCGATTCCCGTTTGCGACCTTCGAATCGCGCAGGCGCCGTTCGACGGACTTCCCTGAGTTCCTCAGTACTACCGTCTCTCGGTCCGGATCGAACGATTCAATCGTATAGCCACGGAATGTCTCACCGATCCTCATCCACCCCGATGACGTTTTGTCTTCCGTGTCGCGTAACGAGTAGAGCCCGCGGCCAGACCCGTGCATGAAGCCGGTGAACTCGATATCCCCGCGCAAGGCACCAGCTGCCGCGAGAGCGGCTGCAGCAATGATTGTGGTCTTCTTCATGGGCGAAATCGCCGAACGTCAAAGATGAGCCACGAGCGCGAACGCACGCGAGGCTTTGGAAAAAGTGCGTAGGGTCGAGCGCACAGGTGATCTACGAATTACTGGCAGTGAAGCTCGTTGGCTCGAGCGTCTGGTTCGGCGAGGATGCGGTGCCCGACGCGCGAATGCGGCCTTCGTATCTCGCCAAAGCACTCTCGATTGCCTGGGTGACGTCCACGCTGGCCTCATTCGCGACGCAGATGAGCGAGAACAGGACATCCCCCAATTCGTCCGCGAACGCCGGCGACGAGGTAAATGGCTGCTTCCCGTACTTCGACGATCGCAACGCTTCCTTCGCGAGCTCGCCTAGCTCCGATACCGCGTCGAGTAGTCGAGTCTCCACGGACGTGGAAAGCTGGTTGTCATGCACGAAGGAACGAACTTTCGACTGCAAGGGGGTCATACGCCGAACGTCAAAGATGAGCCACGAGCGCGAACGCACGCGGGGCCTTCGGAATACAGAGAGAGGTGGAACGCACGGGAAATCTACGAAATACTGCCAGTGAAGCTCGTTGGCTCTGGCGACTTGTTCGGCTTTCTTCTCGCAGCTGCTGAAGTGCTCAAAAATCGGTCCTCCAGGGCGTCAGAGAATATCTTCTCGTTCCTACATCAAATTTGGAATTGATCGCGGCAACCGCTGCTCCGTGACTGGCAAGTTCCTGAGAGACGCCAGGACCAATCACCAACTCAGCTTGGAGCTTTTCCAAGCTCCCGCCAGAGATCGGGAACCTGTAGTAGGTGATCGGAAAATTCGGGCCTGGCCTTACCGTAAACTGTGGATCCGTACGCTTGATCATTGGAGACACCAATCGCCACTCCGACTCTTCCGAAAAGCCTTCGTGCTTAAAGAACGCGACGTAAGGGAATACAAACGCGTGCAACATCAACGCGACTCGATTGTGGCTTTTCGACTGTGGATTCGTCCGCTCATGCTCCGCAAAGTGCAGCCAAAACTGTTTTGCGACACGCTGTGCAATGTCGTTCTTTGCTCGGCCCTCGTAAATGCAGCGCCCAAATTTCCAGCCAGCGAGCTGAGCACGCTGCTTCAAATCGTCTGACCTGAGCCCGAGGGCATATCCCTGCCGCGATTTCCCATAAGCTCTCCACTGGCTTAGCTGGTCGCGATGCTCGGACCAACTCGAAACACACACGTTAACTTTCTGCACCGACTCCAACGCGCTAGTAACGTGGCCTTCAACTTCGGCAGCTACACGGGTGCCGTCGCGGAAGAGAAGCGCATGGCGGAACGTATCTAGACCATGACGAAACTCCTGATGGTCGTTCAGGCAGTGAATCCTGCTAGCCCAGAGTTCACCCGAACGGAGGATTCCAAACAGGCCGGCTTGATCGGTGTAGTGAAAGACATGTTCCGGAGGAGGAGGGCCGGCTTGTACGTCAACGCTCATGCCTTTTGCCGAACGTCAAAGATGAGCCACGGCCGGCGTCGGACAAGCCGTCTGGCGGGGACAGGTGGAGCGGGGCTGAGATGTACGAGTCACTGCAAAGTAAGGCCGTTGGCTCGAGCGACTGGTTCGGCCGTTTGGGGGCGGGCTGCAGAAGTGGGCTTGGTGACCGCTCGGAAGTGGAACGAGCCGTCCGATTCGGAGATTAGCCGTGCGTGGCCGGTGCGCTCTTCCAGTCGAAACTCCAGGCTCATGCCGCTTATGCCTGCAGCTCGCAAAGGGTCGCTAACTGCTTGGAAGGCTCGAAAGCCGGTGTACTTCATGCGCGTCGAAGGGATCGTCAGTTCGCAACGCCCCTGCGCGTCGGTCGTCGCGGGGCCAAAACGCTTGATCTCCGCACTGTCTGGCTGCGCCACAACTAGGGTAACGTCAGCGTCCCGAATCGCATGACCGCTTTCGTCCCGTAAAGTCAGCGTAATCGTAATCGCCGGGCGATAAACGTCCGCTGTGATGCAGCCGGCGAGCAGGAGCGACAAACAAGACACGGAGAAGGCCTTCATGATGCCGAACGTCAAAGATGAGCCACGAGCGCGGACGGGAGCGTCCCTGTCGTCGTTAAAAGTTAGCTGGGTGGATGGTGGCTTCCCTGCCAGAAAGGCAGTGGGGAAGTCGAAAACCCAAAGAAACCACCATCCATGAAGAAGAACGCCACAGGAACATCGTCGGCGCAAGCCGCCGCGTCGGTCAGTCGAGACACGCTTATGCAATTGCTGCGGGACAGTCTGCGAACGGTCGCGGAGCAAATGCTCACTGAGGAGGTCGACGCGCTGTGCGGGGAGAGTCATCGGCCACCGATTGGTTCATTGTACCGGCGGGCCGGGAGCGAGAAGGGAACGTGCTACGCTGAGGGGCAGCGGCAGACGATCCAGCGGCCCCGGGTCCGGCGGAAGGTTGAAGATGGGACGGAGCGCGAGCATCTGTTGGCCAGCTACGCAGCGATGCGAGAGCCGGGGAACAATGCGGCCGCGGTGGTGAAGGCGCTGTCTGGCGGCATGAGTACGCGCAGCCAGGCGTGGGCCAAGGACGGGGTGATGAGCAAGACGGCGGCGTCGCGGCACTGGGTGCAGGCGACCGCAGCCAAGATCGGCGAACTGCGGGAGCGCGATCTGCGAGGGAAGACGTTTTTCGCCGTGATGCTGGACGGGGTGGTGATCAGCCGGGGCGCCATGGTCGTGATTGCGCTGGGGCTGACGACGACGGGGGAAAAGCTGGTCCTGGACTTCGAGGTGGGAGCCAGTGAGAACGCGCCCGTATGCAAGGCGTTGGTCACCCGGCTGCAAAGACGCGGCTTTGGGCCGGCTGATGGCCATCGGTTGTTCGCTGTGCTGGATGGCTCGGAGGCACTGGATGTGGCGGTCCGCGCCGCATGGCCCGACGCCTGTATCCAGCGCTGTCTGATCCACAAGGAACGCAATCTGTACGGGTACCTTCGCAAGGGCGACCACGCCGAAGCGGCACGCCTGTGGAAACGGCTACGCCAAGCACAGGGTGAAGTGGCGGGCCGTGAGGCGCTGGATGCGATTCGCACGTTCCTCCGCCCTCTCAACGCTGCCGCGATGGCGAGCCTGGAGGAAGCGGGCGACACGCTGATTGCACTGCATGAGCTCGACGTGCCGGCGACGCTGAACGTATCGCTGCTGTCCACCAACCCGATCGAGAACGTGATCCGCAACTACCGTCGACACACCAACAAGGTCACGCGTTGGCGAATCGAAACCAATCAGATCTCGCGCTGGACGGCGACTGCACTGCTCCAAGCCGAAACCGGCTTCCGGCGGATCAAAGGGCACACCGAACTGCCACGACTACTCGCAGCGCTCGCAAAACCGCGCCCAACAAAATGACGCGCGTCTCAACCAGTCGGGCCGGCGCCTGCGGCAAGCTGTTCGCTCCTGTCCTCGGCGCCGGCCAAGGCATCTCATTCGCTTCTGTCTCTCCTGAGTACACGAGCCTTGCTCAGTCCACGTATCTCTGAAATCAGAACTCTACAGCGCCATCCACCCGGCGACTTTTAACGACGCGAGGGACATCCCCGCGCGGACGGTCGCGAGACTTTGGAATGAGAACTCGGGGTGGAGCGCACGGGAGATGTACGAGAAACTTGCAGTGAAGCTCGTTGGCTCGAGCGACTGGTTCGGCTAGGGCTCACGACGGGTCGACTTTACGTGCCGCGGAACGCCGCCCCTTCTCGGTCGCGATCACTACGACTCCGCACTCGCGGCAGAAAAGAGCGGCGTTCTTCTCGGTACTTCGCAACAAAAGCACCTCGTCACCATTCTGGTCCGACCGCATCCACAGGTCCGACCAACCGAGACCGAACACCGCGACGTCCGAGGCGGACTTCTTCGAGAAAGCCTCGCCACTGAGGAGCGGTCCAGAGCAGTTGGGGCACTTCATAACGCCGAACGTCAAAGATGAGCCACGAGCGCGAACGGACGCGAGGCTTCGGGATTAAAGGGAGGGGTGGAGCGCACGGGAGATCTACGAATCACTGGCAGTGAAGCTCGTTGGCTCGGGCGACTGGTTCGGCTGGGTTTAGAGATCGGCGAATTCATACTGAAGCGTGAGGGACCCCTGCGATGCCGTGCCTGAAATGTAGCGCACCTCAGCGTGGTCAGCATACCAATCTGCGCGCCACTCGAAGCTGACCTTGCCGCTTATGAGCTCCTTTTGGGAGGTCGCGCCATCTAAGACCAACGCGACTTCTGCTTTTCCATCGACCGAACCGCGACCCACGACGGTAATGCCAAAGACGGATCCTTGGTCCGGCAGCTTCTTCAGGATGAATACCTCGCTCTTCGTGACATCTCTTACGCTGACCTCGCGCCGCGCGGTACCCGAGCAGCCGATAGCCAGAAGGGCGATGAACGAAACCGGGAGGAGCCACTTCATACTGCCGAACGTCAAAGATGAGCCACGCCCCAGAGCGGACGCGAGGCTTGGGAAGGAGAGTTCATGGTGGAGCGGAGCTGGGCCCTACGAATCACCTGCCAATTGGGGGCGTTGGCTCGGGCGACTGGTTCGGCGCGGGGGCACTGACCTGTGGTCCTGCTTTCCCACCTAGCAGTGCCAACACCCAATCGGTTCGGGCGAGCAGCACTAGCGCGCACAGTGCAAAGAACGCCGTTCGAAGAACGTTCATCCAGAATAGTCCCGTACCGTACTCGACTGCCTCAGGAGTGGTAGCATCCGTCACGAAGGTCGCGTAGTCACGGGGGATCTGCATGCATTCGTACGCCGCGGAGCCCAAGAACAGCAATCCTTGGAACCGGAGGAATACACGTCCGATTTGAAGGGGAGTCATAAGAGTACGCCGAACGTCAAAGATGAGCCACGAGCGCGAACGGACAAGCCGAGGATCGCGAGCTACGGGGCAGGGTGGAGCGCTGAGGGAGTGTTCGAATCACTGGCAGTGAAGCTCGTTGGCTCGAGCGGCTGGTTCGGCGGTGCGGGCTCAAGCGGGCTTACGCGCAAGGATAAACCAAACGGCGATCGAAATGCCGATGGTGACGATCGCGGCGGCCGCATAAGCGTCGTCTTCCTGGACTCCGAGCGCACGCAGCACAAGAAGCGGGGCGGCTACGAAAGCGATCTGCAGGATCAGGAACGGCCAGGCGAACCGATGGCGGAAGTTCAGGCGCCAGCCCCAGCCGAGCCGACGGGGCAGGACTAGCAACTCCTTGGGGTGATCGTGCGAATTCATAACGGGGGTAAGAGCACGCCGAACGTCAGAGATGAGCCACGACCGCCTGCGGACAAGCCGTGTGGCGGGGGCAGGTGGCGCGGAGCTGAAGTGTGCGAGTCACTGCAAAGTAAGGTCGTTGGCTCGAGCGACTGGTTCGGCGCCTTAGCGTGAGGTGGCGGCACGACTTGGTGCGAGCGCTAGAATGTCGTCGGCTCGGATGCCAAGCCGGGTGGCGTTTACGAACAGATCACCAAATCCCGCCGTCCTCAGAACAGCACTGCACTTGCGAGTGACGGGATGCATGCGGCTGTGAAGCGCCGATTGGTCAGTCGCAACAAGGCAGACGAGTTCCTCTCCGCTGGAATCGCGAATGAAAATCCTGTCGACCTCGGCCCAGCGGAGGGTGCCGATCTCCCACGAAGAATCGTAAATGCCATCTTGGTCGACAAGTAAGCGCACAGGGCTCTGCAGCAGGAGCTGAAAAGCCGCGAGTACACCAAGAAGGAAGATGCCAAATACTGCCCATGCGATCCATGACGGACGGTCGCGGAGCGCATACATGCTCGCCGCCACGATCGTCGCACACGCTACGAGCGGAACTAGGTACCGCCTCCGGGACGAGCGAACGACGATTGGCGCCATGCTTTGCCGAACGTCAAAGATGAGCCACGAGCGCGAACGGACGCGCGGCTTTGGAGTGAGAGTGGAGGTTCGAGCGCACGGGAGATGTACGAATTACTGGCAGTGAAGCTCGTTGGCTCGAGCGACTGGTTCGGCTCGGTTGCTCACGGTGGATAGGAATAAGGGATTTGCTCGTCGAAGCGGCGCGCAAAATCGTATTTCCGCACCTCGCGATTGTCGTACTCCGCATACCAGATGAGATCCCGGTAATCGATGTTCGCCTTGGTCACCCATGCGGCGAGCGAATCATAGTCGCTCTCGGACAACGCGAGGATACAGCGCGCGACGCGGTCCCGCTCGCGGAGGGGACCCAGCCCCTCGAGGATGCTGCAGGCCCGCTCACGGTCGCTGAACTGTGACTCAAGGCGCGCTACGATGTCGTCAGGAAAAGCCATCGCTAAAGCCGAACGTCAAAGATGAGCCACGAGCGCGAACGGACAAGCCGTGGATCGCGAGCTACGGGGCGGGGTGGAGCGCTGAGGGAGTGTTCGAATCACTGGCAGTGAAGCTCGTTGGCTCGAGCGACTGGTTCGGCTGGGGTACGATCGCGGCCACTACGCTCGAAAACGCCGCAGATCGAACGGCGGACGGGGATCATTCGGTCGCAGGGCAATCCAGACGAGCAAACTGATCGGCCAGCACAAAAGCAGGACGAGGATGCCAACGAGCCATGCCGACTTTCCGCGACGCGCGGCGTCTCGGCCAGCCCAGCCACTGCTCCACAGCCACGCGCAAATGACGGCGAAGGCTAGCAACAGCGGGACCACTTGGAGGACGATATTCATGGGGTGGGGAAAGGCCGAACGTCAAAGATGAGCCACGAGCGGGAGCGAACGCGAGGCTCTGGATTTAGTGCTAAAGGTGGAGCGCACAGGAGATCTACGATTTAGGTGCAGTGAAGCTCGTTGGCTCGGGCGACTGGTTGGGCGGTTGCGGTGGCGGGTTGGGATAATGAAGGATCATCGCGCGAAACATGCGTCCGGAGAATAGAAAGTACGAACCGTCGCGTAGCTCGACCCAAGCCGAGACGAAATCCTTCTTGCGGTAGATCGGACTAACCGTCGCCCAGCCCAATACGAAAATCGCCGGGTACAGCGCGGTCGCGAGGACGGCGCAGCAGAACATTCCGACGGGTGAGCGAGCCTTCGGATTAGGTGGGGAAGGATGCGTAAGCATGGAGTTCGCCCAACGTCAAAGATGAGCCACGAGCGCGAACGCACAAGCCGTGGATCTCGAGCTACGGGGCAGGGTGGAGCGCTGAGGGAGTTTTCGAATCACTGGCAGTGAAGCTCGTTGGCTCGAGCGACTGGTTCGGCCGGCGTCACTTCACAAGCGCACGAATCTGCATCAACAAACCTGCCTCGCGGTCGCTCGTCCCGTCCGCGCTGAAGAGGTCTGCGCACAACGACACAGCCAAGTCCTTCGAGGCCGGGGACCCCAGGCGTGTCGCGGCATACTCGATGAACTCCTTTTTGCTCTTTTCGTCAGCCCGGGCGGCGCGAGCCGCGGCAATCGAGCGCTGCTCGTAAGCAGAGAACGAGAGATTCGTGTCCCAGCCGATCACGTCTACAACGTCGGAGATGAACTGCCCTTCGCGTAGGCTGAGGTGCGCATCAGCATAGAGACACAGATGAAGCAGATCGACGATCGCTTCACGTTCGCTTTGCGGCAGCGGGGCTGCCGGTTTGTTTTTGGATTCGAATGCCATAAAGTGTGTGCCGAACGTCAAAGATGAGCCACGAGCGCGTACGTACGCGAGGCTTTGGATTGAAGGGGAGAGGTCGAGCGCACGGGAGATGTACGAACTAGGCGCAGTGAAGCTCGTTGGCTCGAGCGACTGGTTCGGCCCGGGGTGGTCATCGACGCAAGCTCTCCTGCAAACCGCGGATAAGCTCCTCAACGTCGGCGATCGGGATGGAAATCTCCTGCTGACCTTCAAACTCGTGCTTGATGCTCACCCACAGGGCGTCGTGGTCGCGTGATATACTGAGGCTTTGCTCGCCCTCCTCGCGTTCGAAGCAGCGGTAGAAGATCCCATCGCGGGGCTTGATATATCGAAGGTACTTTAGCTTCTCACTGGGCATAGCGTTTGCCGAACGTCAAAGATGAGCCACGAGCGCGAACGGACGCGAGGCTCGGGAACAGAAGTGGAGGGTGGAGCGCACGGGAAATGTACGACTAACTGGCAGTGAAGCTCGTTGGCTCGAGCGACTGGTTCGGCGGCTTATCGGTCTATGATCCACGCTGCACAGAGACACAGGAACGCCGGGCAAAGCAGGGTGATGGAGTAGAAGCGGATCGTGCGGCCGAGTGGCTGCATCGAGGGCGGCAGGAGCGCGGGACGGAGCATACACAGCCCTGCGCGCGGGGAGTAGAGATCGAAGCCGGATGTTCGCCCGGCGGCCACAAAGGCGCGGACGGGACGGACGAGAGCGAGGACTGTCGCTACGCTGAGGAGAAAGCCGGAGACGAAGAGGGAAGTGATCACGAGCAGAACGCCGAACGTCAGAGATGAGCCACGAGCGCGAGCGGACAAAGCGTTCGGCGGGGCATGGTGGAGCGCTGGTGAGATGTACGATTCACGGCAAAGTAAGCTCGTTGGCTCGGGCGACTGGTTAGCCGCTCGACGGAGGTGAAGCGTCCGCATCGGGGCCGAAGAACGTGCGGTATCGTGTCGCGTCGTACCGCCACTTGCCGTCGCTCCAGTACACGGTCGCATAGCCCGTCGCCGACACTGTAGCTCCAGACTTCGCTACCCGAATCTTAGGTCCGGGGTCGGCGGAAAATCCAATGACCGTGCTGAATAGCCAGGCGTCCGGGGTCTCTCCTTCCGGTGTCATGCCGCCGCAATCGCCGAAGAACGTGTGGAAGTAGTCTGATGCGATGCGAGTCGCTTGGTCGCGGGTCAGCGGCGCTGTCGGTGCGGTCACCATCTCGTCCGCCGGCATGAGCCCCTGCGGAGCGACGTCGGTGACGGCGCAGCCGGTCAGGCCAAGGAGAATGATGACAGCGGCCAGCTTCATGCGGCTAACGTTAAAGATGAGCCACGCCCCGGAGCGGACGCGAGGCTTGGGAAGAATGGTTCATGGTGGAGCGGAGCTGGGCCGGTCGAATCACCTGCCCGTGAGGGGCGTTGGCTCGGGGCGACTGGTTAGCGCTTGGGGGTCGACGGAAGTTTTGGCTCCGGATCAATCCAAACGAGGTGATCGTCCGGAGTGGCCTCTCGGGGTGCTTTCGCGGTCAGGCCGGGCTTATCGAACAAGAAGTCAGAATACGTGGAGCCAAGCATGCCTGGCTTCGACCACCAGCATCGCACGGCGCACATGGGTGCTTTCGCCTCGCCCACCGTGACACGGCCGACGGAGGTCGAGAGGATGTGGATCTCGGGATGCTTCGCAGCCAGCGCCGCACGGATCTCGTCCTTGTAGAGCGGGGGAAGGTCGCACGCTGCAGGCGCGGCAGCTGAACAGAGCACGAGGATCAGTGTGGCGATGAGGGGGCGGATCATGGCGCTAACAGTTTTATTATCACTTAGTCGAAAGCCTTACTCGGAGGAGGGCTTAGTGAGACTGGGGATGGGTTAAATGGTTGAGAGTGAGGCGCTGTTGTTGCGACTAAGGCTTTGGACTGTGCCAAAACGCCCGCGTAAAGCCTTAGTGGAAAGCCTTACCGACGGTCGAGGGGACTGTGGACGCCGAGGCCGGGTTTCTGCATGACGTGGGTGTAGATCTGGGTGGTTTCCACGCTGTCATGACCGAGTAAATCCTGGACGGTGCGGATGTCGACTCCGTCCTCCAGCAGGTGCGTTGCGAAGGAGTGACGGAGGACGTGTGGAGTTACTCGTTTGTCGATCGCCGCCTTCCTCGCGGCCTTTCGAATTACATTCTGAAAGGTGGTGTCGATGACGTGATGCCTGCGGCGAAGGCCCGTTCCTGGATCGATACTGGTTTCGCGCGACGGAAACACCCATTGCCATTCCCAGGCTTCGCCCGCTTTCGGCCACTTGCGGGCCAGGCCTTCCGGCAGCCACACGCCGGCCAGGGCGGAGCGTCGATCGCCGGCATACAGTTCGCGGAGACGTTCAAGATGCGTCTGCAGTTGCGGAATCAGCGCTGCAGGAACAACGGTCAGCCGATCCTTGTCACCTTTGCCTCCTGCGACTTTGAGCTGACGACGACCCAAATCCAGATGCTGCACGCGCAGACGGAGCAGTTCCATCAGCCGCAGACCGGAGCCATACGCGAGTTCCGCCATCAAACGCGTCGTTCCGGAGAGCTGATCAAACAGCCGGCGGCACTCTTCGCGGCTGAGGACGGTTGGCATCCGCCGCCGGGGGAAGGAACGTTCGAAGGGGATCTCCCCCACGTTTCGGTGCAGCGCTTCCCGCATCAGGAACACCAGCGCGTTCAGCGCCTGCTTCTGCGTCGAGGGCATCGCCCGCTGCGTGACGGCCAGATCGGAGAGAAACGCTCCGATGTCGGCTTCGGTGGCCGCATAGGGAGAGCGAGGCGCGAGAAACGCGGCGAAACGGGCCCCCCAGGCACGATAGGTCTGCTCGGTCCGCCAAAGAAAATTGCGGGTACGAACGGCGACAATCAGGTCGCGCTCCCAATCAGCGCCGCCGAGGTCGCGCCGGCCCAAGGCCGGAATTTGAGATTTGAGATTTGAAATTTGAGAGGGGGGGAGCGCCAGGCGCCGCGGAGGAGAAGCTGAAACGCTGGAAAGCTGAAAAGCTGAAACGGCGGAGGAGGAGCGAGCGGGAGGGATCGGCTGCTGCCCTTCGGGCCGTCCGTTCAACTGACCCTCCGGGCCCCTGATGCTCTGGCTCTCCGAACCTCCGGCCTTCGGGCTCTCCGGTCCCCTGGTCCTCTGGCCCTCCCGGCCTGCGTCCTTCGGGCCATCCGTCCCTCCGCCCCCCTGACGGTAGAGCCAGAGCAGGGCTTCGCGGGAGGCGGGAAACTCCTGGACGTAGCGGCGCATGGTGGCGAGGTCGCTGGGGAGGTTGCCTTGAATGCGCCAGCGGTGGAAGGCAGCCAGCTGCGCTGGGATTTCAGATTTCAAATTCCAGATTTCAGATGGGAAAACCCTGAGGGCCGGCTGCGCCGGCATTTGAGATTTGAAATTTGAGATTTGAGATTGGGCGAATCCCGATGGATTCGCGAGCAGGCGTTTGGCCGGCTGCGCCCGGAATCTGAAATTTGAAATCTGAAATCTGAAATGCCGCGCAGCGGCCCAGCTGCGCCGGCAATCTGAAATTTGAAATCTGAAATGCCGCGCAGCGGCCCAATTCGAGCAGGCTTCGCCCCGTCACTTCGACAGTCATGGCGAATTGCATGCGGCAAAGAATCCGGAGAAAGCCGCGGGGAGCAATGAAAAACATTGTCAGCGTTGCAGGAGATTTCGCGCCGACATCTGGATTGCCGGGGGCCGGGGCGGCGACTAGAGCTGAGCCATGCGTTGGAGTCGTCGCGTGCTGCTGGGAATTGCCGTCGCTTTGCTCGCCGGTTGCGGAGATGCGAGCCGGGAACACCGCGTTGACGGACGCAACGCCCGGGCCTTTCATCATTGGCGGTCGATGACGGCGCGCGAGGTCGACCGCAGCACCTGGGCCGAGTTCAACGCCGCCGTGGACCAACTGCGGCTCAGGATCATGGCGTCGGGAGTGTCCGGGCGGGACGCGATCGACGAGGCGTTGGCCGCTGAACTGAACGGGAAGACACTGGTCGAGGTGCTCCAGGCGGGCGACCGTGCGGAACTCGAGGCCCTCGCGCAGCAGAGCGCGGGGTTGAAGGCGGTGATCGATGGGAACGCACTTCTGGCGGCGGCCCCGCGTGAAACTGAACTGGCGGCAATCCTCGACGAGAAACGAAGTGCCCAGCGAGCCCGGCTGCAGGCCCTCAACCGGCAGGTCGCCGCGCTCAAGGAACGGGCGGCCCGGCATGGCACGGCGCTGCCACCCCTGCCCGAGACCGATCCTGCGCCCAGAGCGCTCTCGCGGGACGAGGCGCAGCACGAACTCGCGTCGTTGCTCCAGCGGCGGCAGTCGTTTTTTGAGGAGAAGTACGGCGACTGGCCCGCCCGGATCGGGTTTGACGGGATGGACGTCGAGGAAGACGTGGTCGAATCCGTCGCCGTGCGCAGGGAAGCGGCCGCCACCACCGGCAACGTGGTGATCCCCGTCTATGTGCGGGCGCGCTGGCGGATCTTCGATGCGCCCGTGCGCGTGCCGGTTTTTACGGAGGCCGTGATGGGCAACCTGACCGAGGAGGACCGCGCCGCCTTTGCGCGGCAATGGGCCGAGAACCTGGCCGAAGCCTGGGCCCGCCGTGACGCCGCCGCCGAATCGGTGGAAGAGATCGAAGGCGTGGTGAAGGAGAACATACGGAAGAATTTGCCGAAGTGAGGGAGCGCGGGGCGGGGGCCCGCTGCGCGGGATTTGAGATTTGAAATTTGAGATTTGAGATTGGGGGGGATCGCACGCGGGATGCGCGCGCCACGCCGATCCGGGGGGCCCGCTGCGCGGGATTTGAGATTTGAAATTTGAGATTTGAGATTAGGCGAATCGCGATGGATTCGCGCAATGCGAGCAGGCTTTTGGCCGGCTGCGCCAGCGATTGAGGAGCCAGCTTCGCTGGGATTTCAGGAGCCAGCTTCGCTGGAATTTCAGATTTCAAATTTCAGATTTCAGATGGGAAAACCCTGAGGGCCGGCTGCGCCGGCATTTGAGATTTGAAATTTGAGATTTGAGATTGGGCGAATCGCGATGGATTCGCGAGCAGGCGTTTGGCCGGCTGCGCCCGGAATCTGAAATTTGAAATCTGAAATCTGAAATGCCGCGCAGCGGCCCAGCTGCGCCGGCATTTGAAATTTGAGATTTGAGATAACCGAACGGGCGGTCGTCACAACCGCGGACGCTCGGCGTCCGATGATCTCAAATCTCAAATTTTAGATTTCAAATGCGCCGTAGGCGCCTTCAGTCCTCAATCCACACCTGGTCCCCGGCACGGACCTGGTCGTAGAGCTCGATGATGTCCAGATTGCGCATCAGCACGCAGCCGGCGCTCATGGGTTCGCCGATTCGCGCCTCGTGGTTCGTGCCGTGAATGTACACGTAGCGGTTGTACGTATCCACCTCGCCGCCCTGGTTGACGCCGGGTTCCAGGCCGCGCAGCCAGAGGATCCGCGTCGTGATCAGATTCGTCTCCGAGGTCGCCTCCGGCAGCTCCGAAAAATGCCGGCCGGTGGGAACGCGGGACTTGAACACCATGCCCGATGGCTGTTCGGCTCCAATACGTTCCGCAATTTCATGCAGGCCCCGGGGCGTGCCGAGGGAGCCTTTCACATTGGACGGCGGCCGGAGCGACGTGGAGATGGCGTAGCTCGTCACCAGCTCACCGCGCCGGAAAAATTGAAGGGTGGCTGTGCTGATTCTGACGGCCAGCAGACGCTCTCCGGGCTTGATGCCAAGCTCGACGCAGGTTTTGTTGACCCGCTCCACCGGAGACCCACTCGTGAACAACGCATCCATCAATGTCGGCATCGTCGGTGCGACGGGCGCCGTCGGTCAAGAGCTCCTGCAGCTCTTGCATGATCGTAATTTCCCCATGGCTTCGCTGCGGCTCTTCGCCTCGGCGCGGTCGGCGGGCAAAGTGATCACGTGTGCAGGCAAACGCTACACGGTGGAGGAGGCAAAGCCCGGGGTCTTCGCGGACTTGGACGTCGCGTTCTTCGCCGTGGAGACGTCGACCACCAAGGCCCTCGCTCCCGATGCGGTGAAGGCCGGCTGTCTCGTCATCGACAAGAGCTCGGGTTATCGCATGGACCCGGACGTGCCGCTCGTCATCCCGGAGATCAATCCGGAGGAGTTGCGCCGCCACAAGGGCATCATTGCCAATCCGAACTGCTCGACTGCGGTGGCGCTGATGGCGCTGTGGCCGCTGCACCAGGCGTTCGGGCTCAAGCGGTACATCGCCGCGACCTACCAGTCGGTTTCGGGCACGGGCACCGATGCGATCGAGGAACTCGATCAACAGGTGCATGCGTACGCGAAGGGCGAGGCGCTCACCCGGAAGGTCTACCCGTACCAGATCGCCTTCAACGTCATCCCGCAGGTGGATTCGTTCGGTGACAACGGGTACACCGGCGAGGAAACGAAGATGATGCTCGAAAGCCGCAAGATCATGGGGCTGCCGGAGCTCAAGATTTCGACCACCACGGTCCGGGTGCCGGTCGTGCGCGCACATTCCGTGGCCATCAATGCCGAGTTCGAGCGGCCCGTCAGCGTCGAGGCGGCCCGGTCCGCGATCGCCGCCTTTGCGGGGGCGGAACTGGTCGACGATCCCGCGAACAAGCAGTATCCGACGCCCTTGGACTTCAGCCGCAAGGTGAAGTGCGGCGTGGGCCGGATCCGGATCGATACCGCCTTGGACAACGGTCTGGCGCTCTGGGTCAGCGGCGACAACCTTTGGAAAGGCGCGGCGCTCAATGCCCTGCAGAACGCCGAATTGATGGTGCAGAAGGGATGGCTGACGCGGAAGGCGGGAGCGAAAGCTGCGACGGGAGCGGGAGCCTTGGCAACGGCTTGACGCTTATGTCGTAGGGTGGGTCTCCACACCGGAGGGGGCCGCCGATTTGAGATTTGAAATTTGAGATTTGAGATTGGGAGACGGGTTCGAACGCACTGAGTGCGCAGGCGGGACGCCCACGCTACGGTGAGCCGCGATCCTGTGTCCCGCATCCCGCATCCCGGACCCCGGATCTCGGTTGCAACGCATTTCCGTAATCTCAAATCTCAGTATCCAGAGGTTGGGACATTTTTGTGATTTGGACCTTTGGAATTTGAGCATTCAGCCGAGCGCGCCCCCATGCCATTCGTCCGCCCTCATCAGCCTCGCTCGCGCTCGGCTGTCATACCCGAATAATTCCTTGTCATAGGTGAGGGCGGGGCGTTTTGATCATCGTTCGGCTCGGACGCCTAGCTCAGTTGGTTAGAGCATCTCGTTTACACCGAGAGGGTCGGGGGTTCGAGTCCCTCGGCGTCCAAGGTCTCACGTTGCGCGTGCGGAACGTGAGTGGGTTTTCCGGCATTCGATGCCGGCCGGCCCGCCGATCCGTCGCGTTTCTCCCACCTTTTCCCAGTTCCACTCCCTTCCATGCGACACACGATCTCCGCCCTCGTTGAGAACAAGTTCGGCGTTTTGGCGCGCGTGGCCGGCATGTTTTCCGGCCGCGGCTTCAACATCGACTCGCTCAACGTCGCCCCGACGCACGATCCTTCGCTGTCCCGGATCACGACGGTGTTGAAGGGGGACGACGCGCAGCTCGACCTGTGCATCAAGCAGCTCCGGAAGCTGGTCAACGTCGTCGACGTGGTGGACTTCAAGGAAGGCCAGGCCGTCGCGCGCGAGCTCGTCCTGGTGAAGGTGAAGGCCGACGCGAAGACCCGGCCCGAGATCCTTCAGATCAACGACATTTTCCGCGTCAAGGTCGTCCACCTGGGTTCCGATCATCTGATCCTCGAAGCCACCGGCGATCAGGACAAGATCGAGGCGCTGCTCGGGCTGCTGGAGCCCTATGGGATCATCGAACTCGCCCGCACCGGCCGCCTCGCGTTGAAGCGATAACCACCCTCCAGCTCTAAACTCTCAGCTCTAGGCCCCAAGCTTTTCCATACCATGCCTGCCAAAGTCTACACCGACAAGGACGCCGATCTCGGCGTGTTTCAGAACAAAACCCTGGCCGTGCTCGGCTATGGTTCCCAAGGTCACGCGCACGCGCTGAATCTCAAGGACAGCGGCTGCAAGGTCGTCATTGGCCTGTATCCGGGTTCCAAGTCCCGCGTCGTCGCCGAGCAGCATGGCTTCGAGGTCGTCGACACCGCCGAGGCGGTGCGGCGCGCCGATGTGATCATGGTCGGCCTGCCCGACATGAAGCAGGCGGACGTCTATGAGTCCGACATCCTTCCCAATCTGACCAAGGGGAAGACGCTGCTCTTCTCGCACGGCCTCGCGGTGCACTTCGGGTTGATCAAGCTGCCGAAGGACGTCGACTGCATCATGGTCGCCCCGAAAGGCCCCGGCCACATGGTTCGCCGCCTTTATTCCGAGGGCAAGGGTATGCCGGCGCTCATCGCCGTCGCCCAGGACAAGTCCCGGACCGCGAAGAAGCAGGCGCTGGCCTGGGCCAAGGGCATCGGCTCGACCCGCGCGGGCGTCCTCCAGACCTCCTTCAAGGAAGAGACCGAGACCGATTTGTTCGGCGAGCAGGCCGTGCTCTGCGGTGGCGCCAGCGCGCTCGTGCAGGCCGGATTCGAGACGCTCGTCGAGGCCGGTTACCAGCCGGAGATGGCGTACTTCGAGTGCCTGCATGAGCTGAAGCTCATTTGCGACCTGATGTACGAGAGCGGCATTGCCGGCATGCGTTTCTCGATTTCCGAGACCGCCAAGTACGGCGACATCACCCGCGGCCCGCGCGTGGTGAACAAGAAGACCAAGGCCGAGATGAAGAAGATCCTGAAGGAGATCCAGACCGGCAAGTTCACCAAGGAATGGGTCAAGGAGCACAAGGGCGGCCTGAAGAAGTACAACGCTCTGCTCAAGGCCGGGGAGAAGCACCCGATCGAGAAGACCGGAACTTACCTGCGCGGGATGATGCCGTGGATGGCCAAGCGCAACATCAAGGGCGTGCAGGCGTCGTACGTTTGAGCCGGCTGCGCCGGCATTAGGGATTTCAGATTTCAAATTTCAGAACGGAATTTCTGAGCTGAGAGCTGAAAGCTGATAAAGGAGAGCTTTGCGGGCTGAATCGGGGTGCCGGTTCAGCCCTTTTGTTTGCCGACGGCGGCCGGAGTGCAGATTGACCGGCGAATGCGGGCTGCGCGTCGACTCGCTGGCGCTCCCCGCTACATTCTGAGTTTTGGGTTTTGGGTTTTGAGTTTTGGGTTCCCGGTCCAAGGGTCGACTCGCTGGCGCTGCTCGCTACGCGTCGATGCCTTTGCGACCTTTGTGACCTTTGCGTGAGGCCGTTGGGGTTCGCGAGTAGCGCAAACCCGTGAATCGCCGCTGCGCCGAACGTGCGGAGGGCGGAAAAGCTGAAGGGCTAAAGAAAGGGCCCGAACGGCGAATCCTTCAGCCTTTCAGTCCTTCAGTCTTTCAGCCCTTTTCTGCTCGGGCTTGTATTTCAGCCCTTCAGCCCTTCAGTCTTTCAGACTCTTCCCGTGAAACTCGTCATCGCGACCCGCAAGAGTCCTCTCGCCCTCGCTCAAACCGAAATGGTCGCCGCGCACCTGCGCACTGCCCTGGGGGTGGAGACCGAACTGCTCAAGATCGTCACCACGGGCGACAAGCAGACGGAGTGGTCGCTGGAGAAGCGGGGCGGCAAAGGCTTGTTCACGAGCGAGCTGGAGGCGGCGTTGCAGCGCGGCGAGGCGGACATCGCCGTCCACAGCACCAAGGATCTCCCCGGCGACATGCCGGCGGGGCTGGCCATCGGCGGCTACATGCCCCGGGCGGACACGCGCGACGTGCTGGTGATGCAGGCGGGCGTGGATACGCCGAAGTTGATCGCGACAGGCAGCCCCCGGCGGCGGTTGCAGGTCAAAGCGCTCTTTCCCGCGGTCGAGTTCACGGAGATTCGCGGCAATGTGGACACCCGGCTCCGCAAGATCGGGCAGGACAAAGTCGCCGACGCCACGATCCTGGCCGCGGCCGGTATGAAGCGGTTGGGTATCGAGTCGTGGCCCGACGTCGAGTTCGCCCCGTTGGGTTTCGACCAGATGGTGCCGGCCGTGGGGCAGGGGGCCATCGCGATCCAGTGCCGGGAGGGAGATGCCGCCAAGTATGCGGCGGTATTCGACGCCGCCACGATGCGATCGGTCACCGTGGAGCGGGCTTTTCAGAACGCGCTTGGCGGGGGCTGTCACACCGCGTTCGCGGCGCACGTGGCCGGCAACACGCTGCACCTGTTTCACGAGAACACGGGTGGAAAGAGCTTCCCGCTGGCGCCGGAGGATTTCGAGAACGCCGCCGCGTGTGCCCAGCGGATTCTCCGTGAGCTGAAGCTGCTCAGCGCGTAGTTCCCATGGAGAGCTCCGGACGACTCGAACGGAGGGCCCACGAACACACGGAATATACGGACCTATTGCGCCGTTTGTTTCTGGTCCGTTCTGATCTGTGTTCATCGGTGTCCATCTGTGGTTTAAATCATCATGTCTTCGACCCCTCTCGCTGGTAAACGCATTGCAGTGACCCGGACACGGGACCAGGCGTCGGAGCTGGCCGGCCGGCTCACGAGCCTCGGCGCGCAGGTGCTCGAGCTGCCGCTGATCCAGGTCAGCAAGGAGATCGACAAGGAGACGCTGCACGACGTGCTCTCCGAACTCGGCGGCTACGACTGGATCGTGTTCACGAGTGCGAATGGCGTGCGCTACTTTTTCGAGGAGTTTCATCGGATTTACGACGACATCCGGGCGCTCGGGCTGCTGCGGTTCGCCTCGGTGGGCGAGGCCACGTCGAAGGCCATCATCGAGCAGCACCTGCGGATCGAGTGTCAGCCGAAGGAAGCGACCGCGGAAGCCCTGGCCGAGGCGCTGATCGCCACGGGCAGCCTGGATTCGGCCAAAGTGCTCGTGATCACGGGAAATCTCAATCGGGACACCCTCGTCAAACAGCTCGAGGAGGCGCGGGCGATCGTCGACCGGTTGCAGGTGTACAAAACGGAGAAGACCGACCTGACGGATCACCCGGTGGCGGCCGATTTCCGCGCCCGCGGCGCCGACGCGATTCTATTCGCGAGCTCGTCGGCGGTGCAGTCCTTCGTCGATCAGGCCGCCGCGCTCAAACTGGAGAAGAACGCGGTCAAGCCATTGGCCGGCAGCATCGGCAAGCAGACGAGCGAAACCATGAAAAAGGTCGGCATGCCGATCGGTTTCGAGGCGAAGACACCCAGCCTCGAGGCGCTGATCGAGGCGCTGGTCAAAAAAGTGGCGAGTAGCGGGTAGCGAAGCGTGCGCAGGCTGCGGACCGCCCACGGCAAACGGTGCGGCCGTGAGCTTGCTCACTCGGATTGGTTGTTTTTTGGAGTTTGGACTTTTGGGATTTGGAGTTTCTTCTGCTGCCATGAAGGTTCCGTTTCTCGACCTTTCCCTCCAACACCGCGCCTTGCGCGAGCCGGCCTTGGCGGCGCTCACCGCGACCTACGACGCGACGCGGTTCTGCCTGGGCAAGGATGTGGAGGAGTTCGAGCGGGCCTTCGGCGCGACGCTCGGTTATCCGCGCGTGCTGGGCATGAACAGCGGCACGTCACCCCTGCACATTGCGTGCATGATCGCCGGGTTCGGCCCTGGAGACGAGGTGCTGACCACCCCGTTCACGTTCATCTCGTCAGCGTGGGGCATCAACTATGTCGGGGCCACGCCGGTCTTCGCGGACATCGAGGAAGGCACGTTCAACCTCGATCCCGCGAAACTGGAGGCGGCGATCACGCCGCGCACCAAAGGGCTGATTGTCGTGCACCTCTTCGGCCAGCCGGCCCGGATGCAGGAGATCCTGGCGGTGGCGCAGCGGCACAAGCTGTTTGTGATCGAGGATTGCGCGCAGGCCGTGGGGGCGGCGTACGAAGGCACCCCCGTGGGCCTGTTGGGGGATGTGGGCACGTTCAGTTTCTATCCGACCAAGAACCTCGGCGGGTGCGGCGAAGGCGGAGCGTTCGTCTCGCGCCATGAGGCAGTGCAGACCAGGGCCCGGCACATTCGCGTGCATGGGTCGGATCGCCGCTACTATCACGACATCGTCGGCGGCAATTTCCGGATGGATGGGTTCCAGGGGGCGTTGCTCAACGTGAAGCTGCCGCACCTGGCTGGCTGGACACGGCGGCGGCAGGAAATCGCCGCGCGCTACCTCGACGAAATCACCCTGACCGACGTGAGATTGCCGGAGCAGCCGGCGTACGGAAAATCGGTGTTCCACCAGTTTACGCTCCGTCACCCCCGGCGGGACGCCTTGCGTGAGCACCTCGCGAAGCACGAGGTGGGCACCGACCTGATCTATCCGGTGCCGCTGCACCTGCAGCAGTGTTACGCGCCGCTGGGCTGCGGACCGGGTTCATTCCCCGTGGCGGAGCGGGCGGCGAACACGTGCGTCAGCCTGCCGATCTTCCCGGAATTGACCGATGCGCAGGTCGATCACGTGATCGCGTCGGTCAATGCGTTCTGAGCCCGGCTGCGCCGGTCATTTCAGATTTCAGATTGCAGATGTGGCGGCTTCGTGGTCGCGAGCACCCGCGAGTGGTGCTGCCCAGGTTCGGCGATCTGAAATCTGGGATCTGAAATTCCATCCGCCGCGCCTCCATCCCGCCTCTTGCCCCCGGCATGCTCGTCGCTCAGTGTGCCTTTCCGCATGGCGATCAAACACACCGGCACCATTGGTATTCTCACAGCCGGCGGCGATTGTCCCGGCCTGAATGCGGTGATCCGCGGCGTCGCCAAGGCCGCCATGCATTACGGCATCCGCGTGATCGGGATTCAGGATGGCTTTCGCGGATTGATCGAGAATCGGACCGTGTCGCTCGATGACCATTCCGTCAGCGGGATCCTGACGCAGGGCGGTACCTTTCTGGGCAGTAGCCGCGACAAGCCGCACAAGATGCCCCAGGGCAACGCGACCGTCGATCTGACTGACGTTGCCGTGCGCAATTATCGCAAGCTGAAGCTCGACTGCCTCGTCTGCCTGGGCGGGAACGGAACGCAAAAGACCGCGTACCGGCTGCACGAGAAGGGCGGCATCAATGTGCTCACGCTCCCGAAGACGATCGACAATGACGTGGCGGAGACGGACATTACGTTCGGCTTCGATTCGGCGATGGCCATCGCAACGGAGGCCATCGACCGGCTGCACACGACGGCCACAAGCCATCAGCGGATCATCGTTTGTGAAATCATGGGCCACGATGCAGGCTGGCTCTGCCTCGGTGCGGGCATTGCCGGGGGCGCCGACGTGATCCTGATCCCGGAGATCCCTTACGACCTCGGCGTGGTGGCGAGTCACCTGCAGCGCCGGCAGCGCGCGGGCAAGCGGTTCTCGATCGTGGCCGTGGCGGAAGGCATCGTTTCGCGGCAGGAAGCGAAGGCGCGGGCGAAGTCCAGGACTCCCGCCCCCGCCTTTGTTGCCAGCAGCGGCGTGCATCTGGTGCAGGAACCGGTTGCCAGCCGCGTGGCACGTCAGCTGCAACAGCTTACGGGTGTGGAAGCGCGCGTGACGTCGCTTGGCCACGTCCAGCGCGGCGGTCCGCCGACCCCGTTCGATCGTCTCCTGTGCACGCGGTTGGGCACGAAGGCGGGCGAGTTGCTGGCGCAAAAGCGCTACAACATCATGGTGGGCATCAAGGAAAACGAGTGCGTGCCCGTGCCGCTGAAGAAGGTGGCGGGGATCAAGCGCGTGGTGCCGAAGGATCACGCCTGGATCAAGACGGCGCGGTTGGTGGAGACGTGTTTGGGGGACTAGGCGCCGGCTGCACCGGCATTTCAGATTTCAGATTTCAAATTTCAGATCACCGGCCGCCTCAACCGGCGAGCTCGACTCGCTCAACCCCCAACCCTCAACTCTCAACCACGTACGATGATCGACGGCATCCGACTCAAGGTTTGCGGGTTGACCTCGCTGGTGGACGCCCAGCTGGCGGACCGCTGCGGAGCGGACTATCTCGGCTTCATCCTTTATCCCCAGTCGCCGCGGTACATCCCGCTGCCCCAGTACCAGGCCATGGCACCGCGGCTGCCGGAGCGCCGGAAGGTGGCGGTCGTGGTCGAGCCGGATCCGAACGAGCTCGCGCTGATGCGGGACGACTTCGATTTCTTCCAGATTCATTTCCGGCACGATCTGCCGATCGTCTCGCTGGCGATGTGGGCGAAGGCCGTCGGCCTGGAGAAGCTCTGGCTCGCGCCCAAACTTCCGCCGGAGGTGGATGTCCCCGCCGGGTTGCTGCGGCTTTCGCGTTATTTCCTGCTGGATACGTTCCACGCGGGTTACGGCGGGTCGGGCAAGACCGGCGACTGGGAAAAATTCGCGCGGCACCAGCAGACCCACCGGGAGCGGTTCTGGATCCTCGCCGGCGGACTGAATCCCGGCAACATTGCCGAAGCGCTGCGCGCCACCCAGGCCACCTTCGTCGACGTCAACAGCGGCGTGGAAGCGGCGCCGGGCGTGAAGGACCAGGAAAAGCTGAAAGCCTTCGTGGCGGCGGTAAAGGGCGGCTCCGCCGCCATTTGAGATCTGAACTTTGAGATTTGAGAGGGGGCGGGCGGGCGGGCGAATTCTCAAATCTCAAAGCTCAATTTCCGCCGCAGGCGGATCTCAGACCGATTTCGCCGGTGTTTCGAGCGCGTCGCTGGATTCCACGAAGCGGTAACTCCACTGGAGGAACGTCTTCTTTGGCGGAACCATGGCGGCAAACTCGATGGCCTGCTGCAGCACGGTGTGCATCGCGGAAACGGACGGGTACTTTTTCAGGTAACCCTGGGCGCCCAACTCGCGCGCGCTGTCGACATCGGCGGGATGATCGGACGACGAGAACATGATCACGGGCAGGGTATCCAGTGCACGTTGACCACGAATCCAGCGGAGAAGGTCCAGCCCCGACATCCCGACCATCTTGATATCCAGGAAACAGATGATCGGCGGTTCGGCCTTGGGATCGCCGGCGGCGACCGTGGACAGCGCGGAAATGGCAGCCTCCCCGTTGCTGTACGGCTGGAAGCGATGCGGCACCGCCGTCTTCGTCAGCGTGCGCCGGAGAAAGAAAATATCATCCTGTTCGTCATCAACCGCGATGATCAGCGGAGTGGAAGTGGACATGAGCGGTTTTATTGCGGGCGTGGCCGCCAAGGACAAGACAGGCGAGGGTAAGGAAATTTCCGGTTCTTGCACCGGTCGTTAGCGGGAAGCAAGACGGCCCCGCGGACCGGGCGGAAGACTGTCCGGGAGATCCTGCCGCGACCAGCGTCCGAACGGCAGTTCGCTTAGTTTCACCGCGCCCTCGACGAGGCAAAAGAGCCCCGCGATCGCGAGCCAGACGGCATCCTGACCGAGACGCGACGCAGACTGGCGCAGGGAGCGGGAAGGGCGGGAGCCCGACGGGTGGGTGGACATGGACAGCAGATACGACACGCGAGGGTTCCATTTCCGCCTTGGCTGGCGATGGACATCCCGCGCTAAGGGCAAATCATGCACCAGTCCGGATGAGCGCGACATGGGGTGGTGACCCCGGGGGGCTGAAAGGCAGAAAATGCTGAAAAGCTGAAAAGCTGAAACGCTGAAAGGCTGACGTACGTACCCCGAGCGCACGGCGGCGGGGCGTTTCCTACAAACCCGTCCTACACTCGCGGGAAGGCCTGGCGCAATTTTCTGCGCGGTCAACCCGCGGCCGTAGCGCGACTTCCAAAGGGCCGCTTACGGGACCCGCTGCTTTGATTGCAGGAGCGCAGGCGGATTTCACCGTCGCGTCCCACACGGAAATATCCCGATGCACGCCACGGAAAACCGCCTCCACCTCGCCGCTCCCGTCCCGGGTGCGCGCGCCTGAATCGCCGCCAGCCATGTTCTCGATTGCCTCTCCGGACGCCGCCGCGCGTACCACCACTTTCCGAAACCCCATCGCGACGGGCGCGGACCCGGCCGTGGTGCGCCACGGCGGGTACTATTACTGGTGCGCCTCTGATCGTGACCTCGGCGTCGCGATCCACCGGTCGACGACGCTGACGTCGCAAGGCGAAAAGTTCATCGTGTGGGAGGCACCGCGCCGCGGGCCGCACTGCGCGCAGGTGTGGGCGCCGGAGCTGCACCTCGTGGAGGGCCGCTGGTATATTTATGTCGCGGCCTCCGACGGCGACAACGCGACGCATCGGATGATTGTGCTCGAAGCGACGACGTCCGATCCCACCGGGCGATTCGAATTCAAGGCTGAACTTTACACCGGTGACGACCACGCGACCCAGGCCAACAACCGGTGGGCGATCGACGGCACCGTTCTGGAGCACGGCGGGAAGCGCTACTTCCTGTGGTCCGGTTGGGAGGACGGCCGGGATGAGCAATGGCTGTACATTGCGCCGATGACGAACCCGTGGACGCTTGGCGCGTCGCGCAGCCGGATGTGCGCCAACGACGATTTCACCTGGGAGCGGGTCGGCGAACGCAAACGCGGACGCGGGTTGAACGAAGGTCCGCAGGTGCTCAAGCACCAGGGACGCGTGTTCGTGGTGTATTCGTGCAGTGGATCCTGGGAGGCGACGTACAAGCTGGGCCTGCTGGAACTCCTGCCCGGTTTCGATCCGCTCGCCCCCGCCGCGTGGCAGAAGCACGCCAAGCCGGTCCTGCAGTCCCGCCTGCATCACAGCTGCGGCGTCGGACACTGCAGTTTCGTCAAATCACCCGACGGCACCGAAGACTGGATCGTTTTCCATGCGAAGGTGTCGCCGGTGGTCGGCTGGGAGCGCGTGATCCACGCGCAGCGTTTCACGTGGACCCCGGAAGGCCGGCCGGATTTTGGCCAGGTCGCGGGCAATGGCGTGGAACTGGCCCGGCCCAGCGGCGACGTGGAAGCGCCCAATGCGGTGACGCTGGCGGTCCGGTCGTTCGTGGAGGCGGTGAGGTAGCGGCGTCGGGGCAGGGCCATCAACGGCGCTGCCGCCACTTCGCATGGGCCGCGAGGAGCGCGGCCCCGCGGGAATTGAGCCAGCTGTAGCCGGTGCGGCGTTCCGGAGATAGTTCGGTCACCGCATAGCGGGCGGTGCGGTCACGGTCGCCGAAGAGGGGGCGGCTTGTGCCGAGCTCGTACAGCCGGGACCACAGGGGAGGTGCGTCCTCACTCGCCACCAGACCCGTGCCCGTGGCGAGCTTGGCGTCCCAGACGACGCCGCGCAGGGCGCTGGCCTCGTGCCAGGCGACGCAGCCCTCGATGGCCCGGACCACGTCCTCCGTCGGGGCGGGCAGCGACAGGAGCAGCAGGGCCAGCCCGACACTCTCGGCGGAGGCCGCGGCGATCGGCTCGAAGGCGCGGGCGGGAACCGGCGCCAGGGTCAGCGGATCGTGCTGCTGACCCCACAAGGTGCGCACGCCGGAGGCGGAGACGAACTGGGACTGCACCACGCAGGCAACGCCGCGGTCCAGGCGGCGTTGCGCCTCCCGCACGTCCGGCTCGGCCACGAAGGCGAAGTCCGGCCGGCGGGCGGCCACGTCGGCCAGGAGATGGAGGATCAACGCGAAGGCGTCGTCGTTGAAGGTGATGGCGTCGTGGTAGCCGCCGGCGAGCGGATAGATCTGCGGGTAGCCGCCATTTGGATACTGCGCGGCGAAGACATACTCCAGGCCGCGCTGGAAGGACGCCTGCCAGGCTTCGCGCCGGGGGCCGGCCGGGGCGGCCCCGATCACGCGGGCGAGGAAACGCAGCTCCTGGACGGTGGAGCGGTTGTCGAAGGTGCCGAAACTCCAGACGTCGCGGGCGTCGTCCGCGGGGGTGCGGGCGCGGGAATAATCGCTCCCTTTCACCCAGCCGCCGGTGACGGCCTGCCAGGACACGACCCGGTCCGCGAGTTCGGCTGCCTCGTCGGTACCGTAGTAGGGGGCCTTCGCCTCGAGTTTGAGCCCGCGGCTGACCGCCGCACCTGATTTTGCCGGGGACGTGCGGGGAGGCGCGCTTTCGGCGCGCGCCGCCAGGACCAGCTGGCGCCGGCGCTGCGATTGCTCCAGATAGGCGATCCACGGTTCCTGCTCATCGGCCGGCAGGGAGCGGATGCGGTCGACGGTCAGCGGCGCGGGCTTGGTTGTCCAGACAACCGGCGGGCGTTCACCGGCCGCGCACGGGAGGATCGCCACGGCGGGCAGCTCCACCGGCGCCGGCGCCGCGGGGCACGCCATCGCCGCGAAGGACAGGAGGACGACCGCCAGAGCAGAGCGAAAGGAAGGGGCGAAAGGGGCCATGAACGCGGCGACGTTAACGGACCCGGACCGCGAGGGAAGGGTGGAATCGAGGGCGGCCCCCCCGCTTGCCCGAGCGAAGCAACGGGGACTCGCGAAGCTACGGGACCTCAGACCCCCGCGAACTTCGCCAGGAACCCCGCGCCGGGAGAGCCGTTCGCCGGGGACGAGGCCGTCGCGCGGACGAGCACGGCTTCGACGGCGGCGCGGCGGGAGACCTCGGCCTGCAGCGCCTGGTTCGCCGCTTCGAGTTCGGCGGTCCGTTGGCGGACGCGATGCTCGAGTTCGGCCGCGTAGCAGGCCGCTGCGTGCGTCAGGCTCCACTTCTCCGTGAGACAGCTCCCCAACTGGAGGAGTTCAATGGCATCGAAAGGCTTCCGCAGGATCACCAGCCGGTCGCTGCAACCGAGCCGTTCCAGCATGTCGTCCCACGTGTAATCCGAGTACGCCGTGCAGATCACGATCTGGAGGTCAGGCTGCACCTTCCACAGCGCGGCGGTCGTCTCGATGCCGTCCCAGCCCGGCGGCATGCGGACATCCACCACGGCCATCGCGTAGGGCCGGTGCTCGGCGCAGGCTTTTTCCACCAGGGTGAGCCCCTCGCGCCCCTGATAGGCCGAATCCACCTCGAAGCGGATGCGATCCCGGGCGGACGGCCGGCGGGAATCGCCGAGCAACTCGGCCTCGAGGGCATCCATCGCGCTGGCGCCTTCGCTCACCGACGGACAGAGGATCTTGCGGACGTCCTCATGGATGGCACGGTTGTCGTCGATGACGAGCAGCCGGCGGTTCCGCGCGACGGATGCACCGGGCGCGGGGGGGACTGGCGGAGGGGTAGGCACAGGGTATGGGCCTGAGGGTAGCCCGGAACGCCGCCCGTGCCCATCCGCGGATACCCGTAGATGAGACTACGGGTTTCACGCAGGTCGGCGGCGGGTGCGTGGGGGAGGAGGGACCCGCCGCCCCTTCTGCCCGGCGTCAGAACTTCCAGGTGACCGACAACTTTACATTCGTGCCCATGCCTGGGACGATGATGCTCTCGTTGCGCACGGCGGCGTCGTAGTCACGGTCGAGGGCGTTGTCGATGTTCAGGGCGTATTTGAGCGGACCACGCTCATAGCCAAGCACGACGTCGACCAGCGTGAAGCCTGGCAACCAGCCGTAGACCGTCGCATTGCTGTTATTGGTCACGACGCGCTTGGAGAGGTAGCTGACGCCGACACCGACGGAGAGCCCCTCCAGCGAGGGCTGGGTGAACTTGTAGCGGCCCCACAGGCCGAACGTGGTTTCGGCGACGTTGTTCACGGGATTCACGATCACGGGCGCGGCGGTGTTGGCCTGGGAGCGCGCCTCGGCCTCGAGGACCGCGAACGTGCCGACCAGGTCGAAGTTCTTGTTCACGACGAAAGCGAGATCTCCGTCCACGCCCTTGGAAGTCTGTCCGGGCACGAGCAGGAAACTGGGCGGCGTGGTCTGGGGGAACGCCGGGATGGGAATGTTCGACTGGCTGATGTCGAAGTAGGCGACGTTGGCCGTGAGCCGCCCGTCGAGAAGGTCGGCTTTGACGCCAAACTCGCGCTGCTTGCCCAACTGCGCCGGAAGCACCTGGCCGTTCAGGAAATTCGGCGCGAAGTTCTCCCCGTAACCATAGAAGACGGACAGATCGTCGGTGACCTTGAAGACGGCGCCGTACTGCTTGAGATCCTGGGTGAGCGCAAGTTCGGGCGTGCTCGTGCCGGCCAGCTTGTTGGTCGACGACGTCCGCGCGCGGATGCGGGACACCCCGTACGAAAGGAGCAACCGGTCCCGAAAGAGCCCGAGCGTCTCCAGGGCGAAGCCTTTGAGTTGTTTGCTGTTGGTGCGGGTGTGACTGCCGGGCGTGCCGGACACCGTCACGGTGCCGGGGAACCGCGGGTTGAAAGGATCAAGCGGACTGCTGGTGCCGGGAAAGCTGGCGACGATGTCCGGGGCGTCGGACCATTCGCCGCCCACGAGGAGCCGGTGGCTGGCGGGGCCGGTCTGGAACGTGAGCACGTAGTCGTTCTGCACGTGGCGGCGCGGACGTTCGACGTCCTGCGCCGTGGTGCTGCGGTTCATCATCGTCCCGTTGACCCACGACGCGGGCAGCGCGCCGATCGCGTTCACCGATTCGTGCCGCGGGGCATGGTCCGTCGACACGAAGCCGGCCAGACGCGTGGCGAGGATCGCGTTGAAGCGGTGGGTGAACTCGAGCACGCCGCGGTGAATGGTGTCGCGGCGCCAGTTGAGCGGCTTGTCCTCGCTGAGGGTGCGGCGGGCGTCGACGGCGATGCGGCGGCCGGTGCGGAGGTCCCACGGCAGCCCGTTGTAGGACGAAAAGCGATACGAGAAGAAGTGGTATTTCAGGGTCAGGCGCGTGTCGGCGGAGAACACGTAGGCCAGGGCCGGCGCGAGGATGAGCCGGTTGGCGTAGGTGTGGTCGTAATAGCCCTCCGCGTACTGGCCGGCGGCGGTGAAGCGGTACAGGAGCCGGCGGTCGGCCGTGAGCGGGCCGCCCAGGTCGAGTTCGATGCGGTTGGCGTTGAACAGCCCCACCTGCACCCGGAGGGTGCGCACCGTATGTTCGACGGGACTCTTGGTGATCTTGTTGACGACGCCGCCGACGGGGCCGTTCGCGACAAAGATGGCGGACGGTCCCTTGATGATCTCGAGCCGGTCCACCAGCGCGAGGTCGACGTTCGAATCCGTGGCGGCGCGAAAGCCGTCGACGAAGTCGCCGATGTTGGCCGGGCTGTTGAACCCGCGCATGGTGAAGCGATCGTCGGCGAAGTTGATGTTGCCGGCCTGGCCGCCGCCCACGTACTTGAGCGTATCCATCAGCAGCCCGGGGTTGATGTCGTCGATGAACGCGCGGTTGAGCACCTTGACCGTCTGGGGGAGGTCGAGCAGCGGGATGCCGGTCCTGGTCGTGCTGAGGGCTTCCTTGCCGACGTAGCTCACGTCGCGTTCGGATCGCACGTTGAAGCTGGGCAGCCGGGTGATCCCATCGTCGGGCGGAGGCGGGGCCGTCTCGCCGGCGGGCGGGGTGATGGGATCGGCTTCGCCCGTCGGCGCGGGCGGGGCCGGGGTGGGCGTGGTTCGGTTGACGACGAAAGCGCTGGTCTTCTCGTCCTGCACCGCGACCAGCCCGGTTCCGGCCAGCATCGCCGCCAGCGCATCCCGCGAGGTGTAGTCGCCGGAGACGGCGCGGGTGGTGACCCCGCGCACGTGGTTGACGATGTAAACGACCTGTTCGCCGGATTGGTCGATGAAGTGTTTGAGGGTCACCGCCGCATCACCGGAAGGCAGGTCGAAATGCCGTCGGATCGGATCCGCGGCGAAGACGGCGTTGGTGAACGCAAAGGCAAAGATGAGAGAGGCCAGAGCCGGAATGATCGAGGCAGGGCGCCGCAGGGGGGAACGTTGCATGTGGGGTGGGAAGGGTTACAGCAAACGAGACGAGCGGCGCCAGCGAATGGGTTATTCCGAGGGACAAACGGGATTTCAAAATGTCCGCCCGGAAGACCTTCCGCCAGAAGGCGGGACTACCTGCTCAGCGTTGACCTGGGGAGCTTCAGCCTGGTGGTTTGGGTTCGCCGTAGCGCCGGCTTCAGCCGGTATCCGGGGAACGAGTCCACGGCCTCCCGGCGTTCGGCCCGGGATGCAGTCCCGTCTTCAGGCGGAAGGATTGCGGTTCGTCTCCGGGCTCCCGGAATCGCCGTCGTTCCGCATCTGAAATTCCTTCCTCCGCCCCTATCGCCGGCGGAGCCGCAATTCGTCCCCGCTTTGCTCGACGATGATCTCGCCATTGCTGGCAAGCAGGCGGACGAACGATTCCACGTTCTGGGCGTTGAAGGAGCCGCCGATGGGGAGTGAAGCGAGTTCGGCGTCGGTGACGACGACCTGGATCCGGTTGTGCCGATTGAAGGTATCGATCACTTCGCTGAGGGGAGTGTCGACGAACACGAGGCGGGAGCTTTGCCAGGCGAGGATGTGGCGCACCTGGGCCGTGGCGAGTTTCTCGACGGATGCGGCTTCGTGCTGCGTCGGCACCGAGGCCCGCCAGCCGGCGGTGAGGATTGATTCCCCGTTGGGCAGAGCGACCGGGACGTCGTCACGGTCGACCCGGACGCGGCCCGCCGTCACCAGCACGTCCACCTTCTGTGGCTGAAGACGCACGTCGAACGCGGTGCCGACCGCGCGGACCGAGACATTCTGCGCCTCGACAAAGAACGGGCGTTCCTTGTTCGGTGCGACCGTGAAGTGGGCCTCTCCCTGCGCCAACCGCACGCGACGCTCGTGGGGAGTGTACCGCACCTCCAAGGCGGTGCCGGCGTTGAGTTCGACGACGGAACCGTCCGCCAGGGAAATGCGCTGGTAACCGCCGGCCGCGGTGGCGTAGGTGGCGACCCCCGGCGTTGCCGGGTCCGGGCCCGGGCGATGCGCAGCCTGCCAGCCTGCGACGCACAGCAGTGCGATGGCGGCGGCGGCGAGCGCGGTGGAGAGCGGAAACCTCAGGGTGCGGCGGCGGCGTGCGGGCGCCAGCAGGTCCGGATCGGGATGGGCGAGCGCCTCGGGGCGAAAGTCGCGGAGGTCATGCAACGCGGCCCAGACGTGCTCCAGTCGGGCGACCGCGGCCGCGTGTGCGGGGTCGGCTGCCTGCCAGGCGGCGAACGCCGCGGCTTCCGCCGGCGCGAGGCCCTCGTCGCGTTGGGCGATCCACGCGGCCGCGCGGGCTTCGATGGCCTCCTGATCCGAGGGTCGGGCGTTCATGGTTGGTCCTCTTCGACGCCGGTCGCCAGGGCGTCGCGATTGCACGACGAGGCTGACGGAGCCCCCGCCGGGGTGCCCCGGAGGAGGCCGCGTTCCTCGAAGTAGGCGCTGCAGCGGCGCATCCCTTTGGCGAGCTGGGCTTTCACCGTGTGTTCGGAGATCGAAAGGCGTTCGGCGATTTCGCGGTGGGACAAGCCGTACAGCAGCCGCAGGGTGAGCACCTGTCGGCACCGGTCGGGCAGAGTGCGGACGGCAGCGGCGAGGAGTTGGAGTTCTTCCTGCTTGTTGACGACATCGGCGACACCGGGTCCCTCTTCCAAGACGGATAGCTCGCCCACATCGGCTATCGCCTCGAAGGAAACGACCCGATTCCGACGGAAGATGTCCAGCGCGGCGTTGCGGGCGGTGGCGAACAGGAACGCTTTCGCGTAGCTAACGCGTCCGGCGGCCTTCGCACGGATGAGACGGGCATACGCCTCCTGCACAAGATCGTCGATGTCAGGCAGGGACGGGAATTTCACGCGCAGGTACGCGCGGAGTGACGACTCATGGGGCTGGACCTCTTCGGCAAACCAGCGTGAGTGCTCGGAGTGGGGTAGGCTCACGATGCAGGGGGGAACGGTGGCTAAGCGCATGTTGGAACGGCGCGGTGTCGACAGCATTTTCCGGAGGCAAACGTTAGTCCGAACTAATTGCAGTCAGTAGTCACCCGAATGGGCGCGTCGTACGTCTAGGCGTGTTCCAGAGGGCCGGAAGGCCAGAGGGCCGGAGGGCCAGAGGGCCGGAGGGCCGGAGGACCAGAGGGCCGGAGGACCAGAGGACCAGAGGGCCAGGGGGCCAGGGGGCCGGAGGGACAGAGGGCCAGAGGGCTGGGCCAGGGGCCCAGGACCGATCCACCGGCCTTCCGGCCTTCCGGCCCTCCGGCCCTCCGCGCCTAAGTTTCTGTTTGCCCTGCGGTAGCGGGGTGCGTTGTGCTCGCCGGCTCTATCTGCCATGAAGCGTACCCACCATTGTGCCCAGTTGAGTAGTGCCGATCTCGACGCCACGGCGTCGCTGCTTGGCTGGGTTGATACCATTCGCGATCAGGGCGGCATCATCTTTATCGATCTTCGTGACCGCAAAGGAGTTACGCAGATCAAGCTTGAACCGCACGACAACGCGAAGCTGGCGGAGCAGCTGAAACACCTGAAGCCGGAGTCGGTGATCGGGGTGACGGGCAAGGTGGTGAAGCGGCCTGAGGGAACGGAGAACCCCGGCCTGAGCACCGGGCAGATCGAGGTCGTCGCCTCCGAACTCGAGATTCACAACATTTCCGACACGCCGCCGTTCCCGTTGGACGACGCCGGCGGCGACAAGGTGAACGAGGATCTGCGGCTGACCTACCGCTATCTCGATCTCCGTCGCCCGAAGATGCGGAAGAACCTGCTCGTTCGTCATCGGGCGGCGAAGTCGATCCGCGACTATTTCGATGCCCAGGACTTCATCGAGGTCGAGACCCCGGCGTTATTCAAGAGCACGCCGGAAGGCGCGCGGGAGTACCTCGTGCCGTCCCGGATTCATCCGGGCGAATTCTACGCGCTCTCGCAGTCGCCGCAGCAGTTCAAGCAGATCCTCATGGTGGCCGGCGTGGAACGGTATTTCCAGATCGCCCGCTGCTTCCGCGACGAGGACCTGCGGGCCGACCGGCAGATGGAGTTCACCCAGGTCGACGTCGAGGCCTCGTTCGTCACGCGCGAGGACATCTACGCGCTGTTCGAAGGGATGCTGAAGAAGCTGTGGAAGGACGTGCTCGGGACCGATATTCCCACGCCGTTCCCCCGCATGCCGTTCGTGGACGCCATGAACCGGTACGGCGTGGACAAGCCGGACGTCCGCTTCGGGCTGGAACTGGTGGGCTTGACGGACACGTTCCAGAACTCGGCCTTCAAGGTCTTCCAGCAGACGGTCTCGGGTGGCGGCGTCATCAAGGCGCTCAACGCGAAGGGTCTCTCGGACATCACCCAGGGTGAGCTGAAGAATTTCGAGGACATCGCAAAGTCGCTCGGCGCGAAGGGTCTCGCCTTCATCAAGGTCGAAGGCGGCGAGTGGAAGTCGCCGATCGTGAAATTCTTCTCGGACGCCGAGAAGGCCGAGCTCACGCGCAAGCTGAACATTGAGGAAGGGGACATCATCTTTTTCGCGGCCACCACCTGGGAGAAGGCCTGCGCCATCCTCGGCCGGCTGCGGCTGGAGTCGGCGGCGCTCCTGCAGAAGCGCGGCAAGCTGACCATCCGGCACGATGACTGGAAGTTCCTCTGGGTGGTCGATTTTCCGCTCATGTCGTACGACGAGGCGGAGGACCGCTACGTCGCGACGCACCATCCCTTCACCGCGCCGGTGCCGGAGGATGTCGATTTCCTCGATACGAACCCGAAAGCCGTCCGCGGCCAGCATTACGACGTTGTCCTGAACGGCATGGAACTTGGCGGCGGCTCGATCCGCATCCACCAGCCCGCGCTGCAGAAGAAGGTGTTCGAAGAGGTGCTGAAGATCCCGCAGGACGTGGTGGAAAGCCGTTTCGGCTACATGCTGAAGGCCTTCACCTACGGCGCCCCGCCGCATGGGGGCATTGCCTTCGGCCTCGATCGGATGGCGGCGCTGCTCTGCGGCACCACCAGCATCCGCGACGTGATCGCCTTCCCGAAGACGCAGAAAGGCCAGGACCTGATGGCGCAAAGCCCGACGCCGGTGACGGAGCGGCAGTTGAAGGAACTGCATATCTCCGTCGTCAGGCCCGAGTGAACTCGGGCCGGACGACGGAGGATTTGAGATTTGAAATTTGAGATTTGAGATTGGGGTTTACGCGTGAGGGCACGGTAAAGAGAAATGGCGGGTGGCCACCTATAAACGCTTTGAGGAGCTTCCCGTCTGGCAGACGGCGGCGGAGCTTTACGAACATACTGAGGACTTCCTCGATGCTGCGACGACGCTCAGGCGTGGATTTCGCGATCAGCTCGAACGGGCGGCGCTTTCCGTTTCGAACAACATTGCAGAAGGATTCGAGCGCGGGACGACGAAGGAACTGCTGGGTTTCATCTACATTGCGCGCGGTTCGTCAGCAGAGGTGCGGTCGATGGCCACGCTCGGAGGACGGCGGAGACACCTCGCAAGGTTCGAATCCGAGCTGCGCGGAATCATCCGACTGGCGGAATCATGCTCGCGGCAGCTGAGGTCGTGGGCCGACTTCCTTCAAAATGCCGACATCACCGGTCCTCGACACCTGAACCGCCGCACGAAGTCGGCGGCTGGCGTGAGTCCGAAGAAGCCGCGCGCTTAGCGCCGATCTCAAATTTCAAATCTCAAATCTCAAATTGCTCCATTAACACCCCGGGGCATAGTCAGGCCTCCTCCCACCATCCCCCGTCCCATGCCCGAGAAAAAAGAACTCCTGACCACCAATCGGAAGGCGCTGACGATCAATTTGGACGAGCGCAAGTACGGGACGTTTGCCGAGATTGGGGCGGGGCAGGAGGTGGCGCGGATCTTTTTCCAGGCGGGCGGGGCGTCGCACACGGTGGCGAAGACGATCTCGGCGTACGACATGGCGTTCAGCGACGCCATCTATGGCAAGGCGCCCCGGTATGTGTCCCAGGAGCGGCTGGCGACGATGCTCGACCATGAATACAAGCTCCTGCTCGAGCGGCTGCACGAGAAGCGGGGCGACCGGAGCACGTTCTTCGTGTTCGCGGACACGGTGACCACGAAGAGCGCCAAGCATGCTTCCGCCGAGGCGCACGGCTGGATGGGGGTCCGGTTCCAGACCGAACCCAACGGCCCGCCGAACGACATCATCCTGCACGTCCGCATGTGGGACAAGGAGGCGGTGCAGCAACAGGAGGCGCTCGGCATCATCGGCGCCAACCTGATCTACGGCGCCTTCTACTTCCGCGAGGACCCGACGCGGTTCATCCAGTCGCTGGTCGACCACCTTGGGACGTCCCGGATGGAGGTGGACATGATCAAATTCACCGGGCCGGCGTTCCAACACCTGGATAACCGGCTCATGTCGCTGTACCTCGTCCAGCACGGGCTGACCAACGCGGTCATGTACAGCCCGAACGGCGATGTGCTGCAACCGTCGGACGTCCTGTACCGCAAGGCGGTGCTGGTCGAGCGCGGCAGCTTCCGGCCGGTGACGCATGTGAACGTCGACATGCTGAACTGCGCGACGGCCCAGTTCGTCCAGGAGCCGGCGGTGAAGGGCAAGGAGGTGGTGGTGCTGATGGAGATCACCATGAACAACCTGCTCGTGGCGGGCGCGCTCGACGCGCAGGACTTCCTCTCACGGGTCGACCTGCTCGGCGAACTGGGGTTCACGACGATGGTGTCGAACTACTCCGAGTACTACCGGCTCACGTCGTATTTCCGGCGCTACACCAAGGAGATGATCGGCGTCGCGCTCGGGATCGACAACCTGCTGGAGATCTTCAACGAGAAGTACTACGAGCACCTGGAGGGCGGGATCCTCGAGTCGTTCGGGCGGATGTTCCGGGTCGCGGTGAAGCTCTACGTGTATCCGATGCGTCAGGACGCCTACGACCGCTACCTGCGGACCGGCCAGCCGGCGGCGGCCGACGCGCCGCCCGCGAACAACTTCGCCTCGACCGTGCTGATCACCGCGAAGAACGTCCAGGTCGTCGACCATCTGCGGAACCTGTACGCGCACCTCCTGGAGAACCATTACATCGACACCATCGTCGGCTTCGACCGCGACATCCTGGGCATTTTTTCCCGCGACGTGCTCCGGCACCTCAAGGACGGCGACCCGAAGTGGGAACAGCTGGTCCCGCCCAGCGTGGCGGCGGCGATCAGGAAGCGGCGGCTGTTTGGGTACAGCCCCGCCGGCTGAGCCGGCGGGGCTGAATTTCAGATTTCAGATTTCAGATTTCAGATCCCGGCGCACGGAAGCTCAGGGTAGCGTAGGCGTCCCGCCTGCGCATCTCGGATGGTCGAAGCGGAGCAATCGCATGGGGGCCCTGAGTGCGCAAGCGGGACGCCTACGCTACAACGGAGCCGAATTTCAGATGATTCGACCGATCTGAAATCTGAAATTTGAAATCTGAAATGCCCCGCGTGGCGGGGCTAGTTTGTCATAAGGAGACCGGTGCGAGATGCCCTTTGGTCTTTCTCTTAATCTTAATCCTTCTCTTTCTCTCGGACTGCAGCACGAAAGCCGGACGAACGAGAGAAAGAGAAAGATTAAGAGAAAGAGAATGATTGGTCTGAAATGCCCCGCGTAGCGGGGCTAGTTATTGAATCGGAACAGCGCGACGTCGCCGTCCTGAAACACGTATTCCTTGCCCTCCAGCCGGTACTTGCCGGCGTCGCGGGCGGCGGCGGTGCTGCCGAGCCGGCTGAGGTCGGCGTAGCTGACGACTTCGGCCTTGATGAAGCCTTTTTCGAAATCGGTGTGGATGACGCCGGCGGCCTGCGGTGCTTTCCAGCCTTTCTTGATGGTCCAGGCACGCACTTCCTTTTCGCCGGCGGTGAAGTACGTCTGCAGCCCGAGGAGGGCGTAGGTGCCGCGAATGAGATTCGAGACGCCGGAGTCGTCGACCCCAAGGTCCTTGAGGAACGACTTCGCCTCGTCCGCCGAGAGATCGATCAATTCCGCCTCGATTTTGGCGCTGATCGGCACGTACGCCGCATCGTGGTGCGTGCGGACATAGCCGGCGACCGCCTGGACAAACGGGTTTTGTTCGGCCGTGGCCAGTTCCCCTTCGGCCACGTTGCAGGCGAACAGCACGGGCTTGGCAGTCAGGAGCTGGAACAGCTTCATCAACGCCTTCTCGTCCTCGGTCGCAGGCAGGGTGTTGGCCGTCTTGCCGGCATTGAGATGCGGCTCGAGTTTCTGGAGCAGCGCCACCTCGGCGATGGCCTCCTTGTCGCCCGATTTCGCCTTTTTCTGCGTCTTTTCGATGCGCTTGGTCACGGCCTCCATGTCGGCCAGGACCAGTTCGGTCGTGATCACCTCGATGTCACGCACCGGATCAATCCCGCCCATGGTGTGAACAATGTCAGGGTCCTCGAAGCAGCGGACGACCTGCACGATCGCATCCACTTCGCGGATATTGGCGAGAAACTGGTTGCCGAGGCCCTCGCCCTTGCTGGCGCCCGCGACGAGACCGGCGATGTCGACAAACTCGATGGCCGCGGGGATCACGACCCCGGTCTTGGCAATCTTCTGCAGCACCGCGAGCCGGTCGTCGGGCACGGTGACCACGCCGACGTTGGGCTCGATGGTGCAGAACGGATAGTTGGCCGCCTCCGCTTTGCGCGAACGGGTCAGGGCGTTGAAGAGAGTCGATTTGCCCACGTTGGGCAGTCCCACGATGCCGGCTTTAAGCATAGAAACCGGTGAACTTCCTCTGCTCCGCGAGCCCGGTCAATCTTCGAAATCCCGCGGCCGAGCTACTCCTCCTTCCGCAGAACCCACCCGCAAAATCCCAAATCCCAAATGTCCAAAGCCCAAATAAATCCCAAAATCCAAGCCCCAAACTTGGCGTTTGGAGTTTGGGATTTGGAGTTTCCCCTGCCAACCGCCTAAAGCCTGCCGCTTATCGCTTTCAATGTTTCCGGCCGGAACAGTCGACACGCCAGCCTCCGGCCTGGCTCTGATGGGACCGCTGTGAACTCTGTGGCGTGGTTTGGAAGCGGACAACAAAAAGGCGGCGGGCTCGTCGCCCACCGCCTTTGAAAGCTTAAAGCCTAAAGTTTACCGCCTACAGCTTCTTACAGTCCGCGCATCTTGCCGCCATAGATGGCGCTGGCGCCCAGCTCCTCTTCGATCCGGAGCAGCTGGTTGTACTTGGCAACGCGGTCGGTGCGGCACAGCGAACCGGTCTTGATCTGGCCGGCGTTGGTCGCCACGGCGATGTCGGCGATGGTGACGTCCTCGGTCTCGCCCGAACGATGGCTGATGACGGCGGTGTAGTTGGCTTCCTTGGCCATCTCCACGGCGTCGAAGGTCTCGGTCAGGGAGCCGATCTGGTTCACCTTCACGAGAATCGAATTCGCGGTGCCGGTATCGATGCCCTTCTTCAGGAACGCGGTGTTCGTCACGAAGAGATCGTCGCCGACCAGCTGCACGCGGTCGCCGATGGCGTCGGTAAGCTTCTTCCAGGTCGCCCAGTCGCCTTCGGCGCAGCCATCCTCGATCGAGATGATCGGGTACTTCGAGGTGAGCTCCTTGTAGAAGGCCACGATGTCATCGCCGGAAAGGACGCGGCCGTCGGACTTCTTGAAGACGTACTGCTTCTTGGCCGCGACGTAGAACTCGGAGGAGGCGACGTCGAGGGCGAGGTTGATGTCCTTGCCCAGCTTGTAGCCGGCGTTCTTGATCGCGAGCGCGATGGCGTCGAGCGCCGCTTCCGCGGACTCCAGCTTCGGCGCGAAGCCGCCCTCGTCGCCGACCGCCGTGGCCAGACCCTTTTCCTTGAGCACCTTCTTCAGCGAGTGGAACACTTCGCAACCCATGCGCAGCGCCTCCGAGAAGGACTTCGCGCCGGTCGGCATGACCATGAATTCCTGGAAGTCGATCGGGGCGTCGGAGTGCGCGCCGCCGTTCATGATGTTCATCATCGGGACCGGCAGCACCTTCGCGTTCGGGCCGCCCAGGTACTTGTAGAGCGGCTGGCCGAGGGCGGCGGCGGCGGCGTGCGCCGTCGCGAGCGAGACGCCGAGGATGGCGTTGGCGCCGAGCTTCGACTTCGTGGAGGTGCCGTCGAGCTTCAGCATCGCGCGATCGATGCCCACCTGGTCGCACGCGTCCATGCCCGCGAGCGCCGGAGCGATCTTGGTCTTGACGTTGTTGACCGCCTTGAGCGTGCCCTTGCCGCCGTAGCGAGCCTTGTCGCCGTCACGGAGCTCGATGGCTTCGTGTTCACCGGTCGAGGCGCCGGACGGCACCGCGGCGCGGCCGAGCGCTCCACAGGCGAGCTTCACGTCGACCTCGACGGTCGGGTTGCCACGAGAGTCGATGATCTCGCGGGCATTGATGGCGGTAATGGTCGTGTTCATGCAGAAGGAAAGAGCGGTCGGATAATTGATGAAGGGTGACTGCGCCTGAGGTTCTGCTCCCGGTTGAGTGAGCAAACCAAGGTTCAGCAAAGCGGGACCGGCAGGCTAGGGGAAGGCGAAAAACTGTGCGGCGATTGAGGTTTCTCTGTCACCGCTTGCGGCCCAAAGCGGCAAGCGATAGGCGTTAGGCTGTAGGCGCCGGAAAGGTGGCCGCAAAAAGGCGCAAAAATGAGGCACACTTTTCAGCGCCTTCTGCAGTGCTATCCCTGCATTTCGTGTTTTTTAAGCACGATTCTCCGTTTCGGTGAGCGTCGTCCCAATCATTGAACAAAAGGTAACGAAGGAAACGAAGGCCGCTGAGTGAATTAGAGCAGTTCCTCCAAATCAGATTGCACAAAAACCGAACGACAGCGCCGAGTGATCCCGCAATCCTTCGTTTCCTTCGTGACCTTCTGTTGAACCTGGATTCCGAAGTAGCCACAGAGAGCACAGAGCTCCGACACAGAGGACACGGAGGCTAGGTCCTGAGAAATAACCGAAAGTTGTGGATGGCGGGCCGGGTGAGCAGCCTGGGGGATGCGAAACCACAACCAGAATGCCCATCCCGAACCCGCCAGAAGGAATCCACCAAGACGACGGTCAGTTTACAACG
>JAEWKR010000100.1 GCA_023457715.1 Verrucomicrobiota bacterium | reverse complement strand
TCGAACATCGAACATCGAACATCGAACATCGAACATCGAACATCGAACATCGAACATCGAACATCGAACATCGAACCGATGGGCGGCTACCAGAATGTAGCGAAGAGCGCCAGCGATTCGACGACTGACACCGATCTCAAATCTCAAATTTCAGATCTCAAATCCCGGACCGAGCCTCCGTGTCCTCTGTGTCCGCCGTAGGCTGGGCGAAGGTGGATGTGTCGGAGCTCTGTGCTCTCTGTGGCTACTTCGGAATCCAGGCTCAACTTCGGTCACGGCGCAGCTCCGTGGTTCAAAGCCCAAAACGAAGAACGAGAAACCAGAAACTAGAAACGAGAAACCAGAAACGAGAAACTAGAAACCAGTAACCAAGAACTCTCCAACCTCACCTGGCCGCCACCCAGGCGGCGAGCGCGGCGGGGAGGGGGGCGCGTTCGCGTTTGCTCATCGACGTGCACACATGCTCCGTGCGCACGCGGGCCGCAACCTTCTCCACGGTCCCGATCCGCACCACTTCATAGCTCACGGCGAACGAGTTCTCGCTGCGGAGTTCCGGCTTCACGCTGATCCGGACCTGGTCGCCCGTCTGCAGCGGCCGCAGGTACTCCGCCTCGCTGCGGGAGATTGGGATCAGCAGATCGGAGGCGCCGAACAGACCCTTGAGCGGAATCCCCGCCGCGCCCAGGGCCTCCTCGTAAGCCTCGTGGCAGAGCGAAAGGGTCCGCGCGAAATAAACCACGCCGGCGGCGTCGGTATCGGCCAGGTGGATCGTGCGCGAGTAGCTGTACGGCATCCCCGCAGGATCGACGTGATTTCGTCGCAGCTCAAGTTTGCGAATGCGGGCGGCACCGCGTACCCGTGCTGTACTGCTGCGATGACCAAGAACGAGATTGCCGACATCCTGAATGAAATCGGACTCCTGCTGGAGCTGCAGGGCGAGAATCCATTCAAGGTGCGGGCCTACCAAACCGGCGCCCGGGCGCTCGAGGCGATTGAGGAGGCGGAACTGGCACGGCTCGTGGCCGAAGACCGGCTGCAGGACGTGAAAGGCATCGGGGAGGCGCTGGGAAAGAAGATCGCCGAACTGCACGCGACCGGCGCGCTGCCGTTCTACGACAAACTCAAGGCGGCCGTGGAACCGGGCTTGGTCGAAATGCTGGAGATCCCGGGGCTGGGGCCGAAGAAGATTCGCGCGTTGCGCGACAAACTCGGGATCACCGACATCGCGAGCCTGACTGCGGCCTGTCTCGACGGCCGGGTCGCCGCCCTTGACGGTTTCGGCGCGAAGACGCAGGAGAAAATCCTGTCCGGCATCAAGAATCGCGAGGCCTACGGACGGCGCCATCTGTGGTGGGACGCCTGGGCGGCGGCGGAGCCCATCGTGGCCGGCCTGCGGGCGCTGCCCCAGGTGCGGCGGGCGGAAGCGGCGGGCAGCCTCCGGCGCGGTCTCGAGACTGTCGGCGATCTCGATTTCATCGTCTCGGCCAGCGAAGTGGCGCCGGTGGTCGCGTGGTTCGTCGCGCTGCCCGGGGTCAAGGAAGTGACCGCCCAGGGGGAGACCAAGGCCAGCGTGCGGTTCGAGAGCGGTCTTCAGGCTGACCTTCGCCTCGTCCCCGACGAACAGTTCGTCTTCGCGCTCCACCATTTCACGGGCTCCAAGGATCACAATGTGCAGATGCGCCAGCGGGCGCTCGCGCGTGGTCTCAGCCTGAGCGAATGGGGGCTGACGCCCGTGAGTCGCGAGGCCGGGCAGGCCCCCGACGTCACCGTTGCGGGGGGGGGGGCCCCCCCGCCCCGCCAACGAGCCCGCCGGTCATCGTTCCGCGCGACGAGGCCGACCTGTTCGGCGCGCTTGGCCTGCGGTTCATCCCGCCTGAACTGCGGGAGGGCATGGGGGAGATCGAAACGGCGGAACGCGCGGATTTCCCCCGTCTCCTCGAGGCCGGCGACCTGCGGGGCGCGTTTCACAACCACACGACGTGGTCCGACGGCCGCAACACCCTCGTCGAGATGGTGGCGGCGGCCGACGCGCTCGGCTGGGAGTATCTCGGCATCGCGGATCATTCGAAGTCCAGCTTCGTGGCCAAAGGGCTCAGCGAGGAGCGGCTGCTCGAGGAGGTGGCGGAGGTGCGTGCCCTCAACGCGTCGCGCCGCTTCCGGACGCACGTCTTCATCGGGGTCGAGTGCGACATCCTGCCGGGCGGCGAACTGGACTACGACGATGCCACGCTGGCCCAGCTGGATTACGTGGTGGCGTCCGTGCACAACGTCTTTTCGCAGGATGAGGCCACGATGACGCGGCGGATCTGCCGTGCGCTGGAACATCCCTGCACCATGATGCTCGGCCACCTGACGGGGCGTCTCCTGCTCCGCCGCGAGGCCTACCGGGTCGATGTCGCGAAGGTGATCGAAGCGGCGATCGCGCATGGCGTGATTGTCGAGCTGAACGCCAACCCGTCCCGGCTCGATCTGGATTGGCGGCACTGGCGCAAGGCCGCGGACCGCGGTCTGCGCTGCGCCGTGAATCCGGATGCCCATGACGTCGCCGGGCTCCTCCACGTGCGCGCGGGGGTGAACGCGGCGCGCAAGGCCGGCCTCACCCGGGAGCACGTCCTGAACACGCAGCCGCTGGCGGAGGTGTGCGCGCATTTCGACCGGCGCACCGGTCCGCTGCGGTCGCGCCTTGCCGGCACCGCCTGACCATGGCCGTCGCCCTCGAGCCTGCGCGGGACAAGGACGCCGCCGGCATTGCCGCGGTGCGGATGGCGGTGGGTCGCCAGCTGACGGAACAGTACGGTCGCGGCACCTGGTCGTTCGTCGCGGAATCGGAATGGGGCGTGCGCGCGGACATCATGACGTCGCACGTCTATGTCGTGCGTCGCGCCGGCACCGTCGCCGCGACGCTGCGGCTTTCGACCAAGCCGCCGTGGGTGGGCGATATCAGCTTCTATGCGCCGGAACCCTTCGCCCTTTATCTGACCTCCATGGCCGTCAGTCCGTCGCTCCAGCGCAGCGGGATCGGACGGAGCTGCCTGGAGCAGGTGAAGCGCATCGCGATCGAATGGCCGGTCAGGGTGGTCCGACTGGATGCCTACGATGCGCCGGCCGGCGCCGGGGATTTTTACCGGAAGGCGGGCTGGACCGAGGTGCATCGGGCGCCGTACAACGGCACCCCGCTGATCTACTTCGAATGGCGGGCCCCCTCACGCCTTCACCCCGTCGTCCAGCAGTTCCCGCATCGTGCGGAGCAGTGACGTCGTGGTGAAGGGCTTCAACAACAGCCTGGCGCCGCCGAAACCCCGGGCTTCCTGTTGGAGCAGTTCCTGGCTGTAGCCCGTCGTGATGATGACGCGCAGGCCCGGGCACCGCTCGCGCAGCTGCGCCACCAGCTCGGCGCCGCTGACTCCGTTCGGCATCACCATGTCGGTGACGACGAGGTCGAAGGGCGTGGGCGTGTTCGTCCAGATCTGCAGGGCGGTCGGCGCATCGGGCGCCTCCGTGACGCGATAGCCGGCGCGGCTGATGATGGTGCGCGTGGCCAGGCGCACGGTCGGCTCATCCTCGACCAGCAGGATGCGTTCGCCGCGGCCTTCGACCGAGTCCGGTTCCGGCGCCTCCAGGTGGCTGTGCAGCGTGCGCCGCTGCGATTCGTCCACGGTGGGCAGGAAAATTTCGAAGCGGGTTCCTTCGCCCCTGCGGCTGTTCACCTCGATCCAGCCGGAGTGCTGGCGCACGATCGCGTAGACGGTGGAGAGTCCGAGCCCGGTGCCTTTGCCGAGGCTCTTGGTGGTGAAGAACGGCTCGAAAATGTGTGCCACCACGTCCTCTGACATGCCGGAGCCGGTGTCCGCAACGGCGAGCTGCAGAAAGTGCCCGGGCCGCGCGTCGGGATGCCGGGCCGCCGCCGCCTCGCTCACGTGGGCCGGTGCGGCGGTCAGCGTGATGGTGCCGCCTTCCGGCATCGCATCCCGGGCGTTGATGGCGAGGTTGATGATGACCTGCTCCAGGTTGGGTTCGTCGGCAACGATCAACGGGAGTGAGGGCGAGCAGCGCCAGTCGAGGCGAATGTGCTCGGGCATGAGGCGGCCCAGCATCTCCTGCATGTGCAGGATCGTGACGGCGAGATCGACCGGTTCCGGACGCGTGATCTGGCGCCGGCTGAAGATGAGGAGCTGACGGGTCAGCGCGGCCGCCCGGGCCGCCGCACTGCGCACCTGCGTGAGTCCCTCCCGGTTCTCCGCGCCGAGGCCCTGGTCCTCCAGCACCAGCGCGGTGTAACTCTGGATGACCGTGAGCAGATTGTTGAAATCGTGCGCGATTCCCGCCGCGAGCTGGCCCACGGCCTCCATTTTCTGCGCCTGCTGGTATTTGCGCTCGAGGAGCAGCCGCTCGGTTACGTCCTCGATGCTGGTGAGGACGCAGGCCTGCCCGCTGATCTCCAGCTTTTCAACGGAAAGCAGGACATCGCGCACGCCGTTTTCGCGGGATAGCAGTCGCGCCTCCTTGGCCCGGAACGGCGCACCGGCTTCGAGCGACGCGAGGATCTGCTGCCACACATCCGCCTCCGGCCACAGGCCGAGCGCTCCCGCCGTCTGCTGCAGCAGACACTCGCGGGTGTAGCCGGCCAGCCGCAGAAACGCCGGGTTTGCATCCAGGTAGGATCCATCGGCAAGCCACTGCAGCGTGGTGGGCACGGGATTCGCCTGGAACACGCGGGTGAAGCGACCCTCCGCCGCCTGCAGTTCCTGCGTCCGCTGGCGGACGCGCTCGTCGAGATCCGCGACGCGTTCGCGGCTGCGGCGCGTGGCCACCCACTTGGCGGAAAGCGAGTGGGAGATCTGGAGCACCTCGATGTTGTCGAAGGGCTTCTTGAGGATGAGCAGATTGTCGGTCGTGCCGAGCTGCGCCGCCGTGTCCTCCCAGGTATGGTCGGAATACGCCGTGCAGATGACCACCTGCAGTTCGGGGTCCGCCTTCCACAGTTGTTTCGTCGTTTCGATGCCGTCCCAGCCCGGCGGCATGCGCATGTCGACGAACGCGATCGAGTAGGGGTTTCCCTCCGCCACGGCCCGCTGCACGTGACGCAGCGCCTCCTGGCCCTGGGTCACGCAATCGACGGCGAACTTCTTTTCCGAGGCGGCCGGCGGCGCCGCGCCGAACAGCTTGTTGTGCACGGCCAGCAAGGCGGCGGCGGGTCCGACCGATCCGCGGAGGATCTTTTTGAAGTCTTCATGAATCGCGACCGTATCATCCACGATGAGGATACGCGTTTCAGCGGGATCGAAGATCGGATTCATGAGACGGGGAAAGCCGCCGACCGCAGGGGTCGGAAACGGCGTCAACGGGAGGACCTCAGCGGACAGTACGGAGGAGGTGGGGGTGGGCAAGTGCGGTCATCGCCCGCGGGGAAGTTCAAACACCGCGTTTGTAACCCCGTCGCAAACGACAGGCGGAATTCCGCACATCCGGGGGGCCGAAGGGGAGTCCGAAGTGAGCGTAATTCCCGTGGGCGAGCGTAGAAACCCGTAGGGTAAGCCACCTAGCCGGGAGCCGCGTGACGCCTTCTTGAACGCAGCGATCAACGAGGGAACACCGTGCCGGAAGACGACCCCGCAGCTGCATCCGAGAATGCGGTTCCGGGAAAGCCCGGTTCAACCGTTCTGTGTGCGAATTCTGTGTGCGAATTTGGCGGAGAGAGAGGGATTCGAACCCTCGGTAGGGATTTAAACCCCTACAACGGTTTAGCAAACCGTCCCTTTCGACCACTCAGGCATCTCTCCCCAACAGGTCGGCAGAGGCAAACGCCGATCCGCCAAAGTGCAAGGCCGATTTCGCGCGAGAAAGCAGGCCCGGAAAATACCCGGGCTTACGGTCCGGCTTCGTCGTCCAACGGACGCTGCAATTCGCTGCGGCATTCGGACATGACGCGCAGCCAGATCTCGCGCAAATCGAAGAGACGCGGCATCGCCGAGTCGCGCCACTGCGCCGCGGCCGGCACCGCAGCGACCGCGTCGTCGTGCAGCACGGCGAAGGTGCCGTTCAACGCCGAGAGCGCGCGCTTGAAGAGGCTGACGGCCATGGCGTAGTCGCCAAAATCCAGCGCGTGGATCGCCTGGACCGCGTGGTCTTCACCCGTATGCAGCGCGGCCTGCAGGGCCACCGCGAGCGGCTGCGGCACCTTGCCGGGCTCCAGCGCCAGCGCGCGCCAGGACCGCGTCAACCCGAGATAGATCGCCTTCGTCGCGATGAAGATCGGATTCTTGTGCAGCGTGTAGACATCATCCGGATCGTCGAACTCGTCGTCCGCCTCCGACTCCGCATCCACTTCCGTCGGATCGACGGCGTCGTCCGTCCAGTCGTCCTGGCTCCAGTTCATCTTCTCCGCGACCTGGTCGAGCCGGTCCCCGCACTCGCGGCAGGCCTCGTAGAATCGCAGATATCGTTCAATCGCTTCGTCCTGCTCGCGCAGATACCGCTCCCAATCAAATTCGTTCCAGGCGAGATCGCCGCGATCTTCCCAGTCGAAATCCGAGCCCCCTTCAGAATCGAAGTTACTCATGCGGTGGGGCGAAACAGAGGCCCGGGTCATTTGAAACGCAAATCAAAACCCGGTTCGCCCCAACCCCGCTGTTTTGCGCGTTGAACCGACCCCGGGCGTCCGCCTAGAGTGGGGCCCGCGAATGACAGAAGTAACTCATGAATCGGTGTTTTTTACCGGCCACGTCCAAGGGGTGGGCTTCCGGTACTCCACGCTGCAGGTGGCCAAGGAGTTCGAAGTGACGGGTTACGTGCGCAATCTGGCCGACGGACGGGTGCAGCTGGAGGTCGAGGGCCGGCCGGGAGTGATCGATGCCTTCCTTAAATCCTTGGAGGAGAAGATGCACGGTTATATTCGCAAGACCGAGCGCACCCGCGGCCGCCGCCCGCCCGAATTCACGGGGTTCACCTTACGCTGATGCGCCTGGAACTCCATTGGTTACCCCTGGTTTCCGCGCTGGCGTTGTTATGGATGCCGCGCGCCTGGATGCGGGCGGGCCCCCGTTTGGTGCGCCGCAAAAAGGGACAGCGGCTGGCTCATTCCTGGACGCATGCGCCGCAGGACGGCACAGTCCTCAGCTTCGGGCACGAATTCACCAAGGTGCGCAACTATCTGGACGCCGGCCGCGCGCTCGTCGGCATGTGGCTCCTCCTGGGATCCAGCCTCCTGCCGCCCGCGTTCACGGTGGGCGCGCCGGCGGTTCCCGGGGCGGCGCGGCAGGTGCTCGGGGCCCAGGCCGGGGTGCTGCTCGTGGGGCTCTTGATCCAGTGCGTGCGTTTTGAAGGTCGTGGCCTCGCGCTGGCCGCGCCGGTGTTTTACCTGGCCGGCATACTCTGCGGCCTGCAGGTGCCCCTCGCCGGACTGGCGGCGTTCGCCGTCGCATGGGCCCTGGTGCCGGTCGTGCCGTTCACCCCGGGATTTCTCACCGTGATGGGACTGGTGTTCGCCGTCGTGGGGGTGTTTCTCGGCGGGCTGTCCCCCCTGATCCTTTTCGGCGCCAGTCTGTGCCTCGCCCCGGTGGTGCTCAGCCTGCTGTCGCGGCGTCCGCTGATGGTCTTTTCGCGCCGGTCCACCCGTTCCCGGTAGCGCCGATGAGCCTCGCCCTCGTCTGGATCTCCGCCGCGCGCCCGCGCACCCTCCCGGCCGCGGTGGCGCCGGTGCTCGCGGGCTCCGCGCTGGCCTGGCGGGATGGCCACTTTGTCCCCGGCGCCGCGGCGCTGTGCCTGACCTTCGCGCTGCTGGTCCAGATCGGCACGAATTTTGCCAACGATTATTTCGACTTCGTGAAAGGCGCGGACACCGCCGCGCGGGTGGGGCCCCGGCGCGCGGTGGCGGCGGGGCTGGTCGCTCCCAGCACGATGTTCCGCGCCATGGTGGTCGTGTTCGCCGCCGCCTTCCTCGCCGGCCTGGGATTGCTCGCGTGGGGCGGCCCGTGGCTCCTCCTGGTCGGCGTCGCCAGCATTCTCGCGGGACTGGCCTACACCGGCGGACCGTGGCCGCTGGCGTATCACGGCGCCGGTGACGTGTTCGTCTTTCTCTTTTTCGGCCTCGTGGCCGTCACCATCACCTACTTCGTCCAGGCCGGCACGATCACCGCCGACGCGGTGCTGGTGGCGGTGCCGATCGGCCTGCTGGCGGCGAACATTCTCGTCGTGAACAATTATCGGGACGTGGAAACCGACGCGCAGGCGGGCAAACGGACATTGGTCGTCATGCTGGGCCGCCGCGCCGCGCGCGTGCAGTTTGGCGCGTCGCTGCTGGTGGCGGGGGCGGTGCCGGTGCTCCTCGCCGGGCGGTCCGGTTCCTGGTTCGTCCTGCTGCCGCTCGTGCTGGCGCCGCTCGGGTGGGCGCAGGTGCGCGCCCTGCGGAAAAGCGAAACGCCCGGCGAGCTGATCGCTCTGCTGGGCGCAACGGGAAAACTGCTGGCGGCCTACGCCGCGCTGCTGGCCGCCGGTCTGGTTTGGTGACTCAGGCGCCGACGTGGCCGGCCAGCTTCGCCTTGAGCGCCGGCTTCGGCATCATGCCCACCAGCGTCTCGGCGACCTGACCGCCCTTGAAGAGGATCATCGTCGGAATCGCGCGCACGCCGAATTCCGCGGCGATGGCGTCATGCTCGTCGATGTTGACCTTCGCGATCTTCAGCTTGCCGTCCAACTCTCCGGCGAGCTCCTCGAGGATCGGCGCGATGGCCTTGCAGGGCCCGCACCAGGGGGCCCAGAAGTCGACCAGCACGGGGGTCGTGGACGAGTTCAACGTCGTCCTGAAGCTCTCGGTAGTGAGGTTGGCGATTTTTTCGGACATAGGTGTTGGCGTTGCAGGAATCAGATGCGTAAACGGCGGCGGCGCAACTCGGGCATGCGTCATCGCATTAGCGCGGCGTGGACTTGTGCAGGATCTCGGCGAGCTCGCGCGGTTCGACCCGTTCAAGCGCTTTTCCGCGGTGCTTCAGTTCCTCGAACGTCTTCACCACCGTCTCCGTCATCCGCTCATGCGTCTCGGCGGAGCCGCCCACGATGGCAAATTTTTCGCCCGTGGTGATGCGCTTGTGGCCGTCGTGGTTGTCGAGCCCCACGCCGAGGAGGCCTGCCTTGCGGGCGGGCTTTTTCTTCTTCTGAGTCACGGCGTCACCGTGGCGTCAGGTCCGCGTGTTTCAAGCGGCTTTTCGGATTCGTCCGCAGGTTCGGCGGGGGAGGGAAATCCGGTCGCGGCCGCGGATTCGGGCGGCGCCTCCCCGGCGGGTGCGCTGGAAGGCGGAGGCGGCGCGACCGTCGCGCTGGGTTCGACCGGCGGTTCCGCCGGCGCGACGGGCGGGGCGGCTGCGCCGGGCGGCTCCGTCGTAACCGGGGGAGCGGCCTCGACCACTTCCACCACGATGTCGGCGAAGGCCTCGTCCTGCCGGACGCGCAGCTTCTTCAGGCGCGTCAGCTCGAGCATGGCCAGGAAGGTGGCGACCAGGCGCCGCAGGGTCACACCCTCGGGGAACAGGCTCGTGAACACGAACGACCTCTCCGTCTCCGTGCGCGTGAGCAGCCATTCCATCTGGTCGGCCACCGTCACGACCTCGTCGTGGATCTCGCCCACGACGAGCTTTTCCGCCAGGCGGCGCAGGACGATGTTGAAGACATTCCACAGCTCGATGCGGTCGACGCTGCGCAACGGACGTTCGGCCTCGCTCGCCGACAGCGACGAAATATGGCGTTCCATCAGGTTCTGGCGCGTCTCCGCCAGCTGCGCGAGCTCGGCCGCCGCCTCCTTGAATTTCTTGTACTGGAGCAGCTGGTGAACCAGTTCCCAGCGGGGATCGACCTCCTCGTCATCGGCATTGGGATCCACGGCGTGCTGGCCCTTGGGCAGGAGCATGCGGCTCTTGATCTCCATCAACGTGGCCGCCATGACGAAGAACTCGCCCGCGAGATCCAGGTCGAGCTGCTGCATCGCGCGGATCGCCTCCAGGTACTGCCGGGTGACGGACTCGATCGGGATGTCGTAGATATCCAGCTCGTTCTTCCGGATGAGGAAGAGCAGCAGGTCCAAAGGGCCTTCGAAGACCTGGAGCTTGATACGATAATCGGCGTCGGGAACCACGGGGCGATGGTTCAAGCCAATGCCGCCGCCGCAACGTCAAAGTCGGGGGCTGAAATCTCGGAGCCCAGGCAGAGAAATCCCAAATCCCAGGCAGCGAAATCCCAAATCCCAAAAGTCCAAACGTCCAAAGAAATCCCAAAGTCGGGCAAATCCCAAACCGACATTCGCCGTCTCTGTGCCCGATGTTTGCTTTGGGATTTTGGCAGCTGGGATTTATTTGGACGTTTGGACGTTTGGACTTTTGGAATTTTTCGCGCGGTGAGCTTGCCGCCCGGACGCCCGTTTGCGTGAATCCACTCCATGCCCCGGATACGCAAGGCTTTGATCACCGCCGCCGGCCCCCAGCAGCGCCGGCTGCCGCTCCAGTCGCTGACCGATCGCGACGGCGCGACCAAACCCGCGCTGGCGATCATCCTCGACGAGATGATCGCGTCCGGCATCGAGCAGGTCGGGCTGGTGTTGTCGCCCGGCGATCGGTCCGCCTACGAGGCGGTGCTCGCGCCGTACGGCACGCAGATCGTGTACCTCGAGCAGCCCGCCCCCAACGGCTACGGACACGCGGTGCTCTGCGGTCGGGAGTTCGTCGGCGACGAGGCGTTCCTGCTCCAGGTGAGCGATCATCTCTATGTCAGCGGGAGCGGCAAGAGCTGCACCACCCAGCTGCTGGAGCTGGCGGGCGGCGAGGCGTGCGCCATGTCCGCCGTCCAGGCCACCCACGAGAGCCTGCTGCGCTTCTATGGCACGGTGGGGGGCAGCCTGGTGCCCGGTCGCCCCGGCCTGTATCAGATCGACAACGTCATCGAGAAGCCGACGCCCACGGTGGCGGAGCAGCAGTGCCTGGTGCCCGGTCTGCGCAGCGGCCACTACCTGTGCTTCTTCGGCATGCACGTGCTCACGCCGACCGTTTTCACTCTGCTCGCGGAGGCGGAGTCGGGCGCACCGGGCGGAAAATTCGGGCTGACGCCCACGCTCGCCCGGCTGGCGCAGCGTGAAAAGTATCTGGCGGCCGAGCTGGCCGGGCGGCGCGCCGATCTCGAAGCGCCCTTCGGTCTGATGCGGGCGCAGATCGCCCTCGGGCTCCATGGCTCCTCGCGCGAAGAGGTGCTTGCGCTGCTCGCCGAGGAACTTTCCAACGACGCCGTCCGCCGCTGATCCCGTGACCCCACTGCTTTTGAATCTGGTCACGGGCGGTCATCACGATGCCGCAGCGCCGGCGGCCTCCGCCGGGGGCGTGGAAGCCGGGTTTGAACAAGTCTGCCGCGACGCTTCGCGCGCCGAGCTCGAACGCATGGCCGCGGAGCTGGACGCCTGGCGCCGCACCGCAGACAATTTTTATCACAGTGTCCGGGCCATCTTTTTCCTCGAGGCCATCCATCGTTATTTTCTGCCCGAGAAGCTCGCAGGCGCGGCCCCGGCTGACCATGGCCGGATCCCGTTCGCCGGGTACAAGCTGACGCTGGAGCGACGCTTCGAGGAGGCGATCGCCGTGTACCTCGAACAGCAGCAGCGCGAAGGCAGCTCCGACGGACTCAGCAGCGCGCTCGCCGCCGCGTACCACGGGCTGGCTTTCAAGACGCTCGCGCAGCAGGTGCAGAAGACGGTGCGCGGCGTGCGCGGAAACCAGTGGATGTTCCGCACGGGCCATCCGCTCGATTATCCGCTGCGCTTGCGGGGCGAATTGTTGCAGACCTCCGCGGAAGGCCTGCGTCCGGTGTTGAGCGAGGAGACCGCGGTGCGGATGGATCTCAGCCATGCGGCCTGGAGCGATATCTTTTTCCTCGGGATGGACTATCCCGAGGGCGCGAAGGTGCTGAACATCAGCGTCGACCTGGCGGTGCACTCCGCGACTGCGACCAACCCCGGGGCGCCCCGCCCGCCGGTCTGCGCCTTTCTCCGCGTGATCGACGAGCCCGTGCTGCGCCTCACCAGCGTCGACCTCGGGGCCACGGTGGACATCTCCACCATCGAGGAGGTGTTTGACTTTGCGAAGGACTATCTCGGCCTGCTCAAGGCGGCGGTGATCGCGTCCGGGCTGGTTCCCGCCGGCCTCGAGGGCTCGGGTCATGCCTTGAGCGAGATCCTGTCACGGCTGTGCGGGCCGGGGCTGGGATTGGAGATTGCGAGCCAGGTGCGGGACATCCCCAAGGGGTCCCGGCTGGCGGTGTCGACCAACCTGCTCGGCTGCCTGATTGCGCTCGCAATGCGGGCGACCGGTCAGACGGCCGCGCTGGCGGGGGCACTGACGGAGGCGGAGCGCCGCACGATCGCGAGCCGCGCGATTCTCGGCGAATGGCTCGGGGGGTCCGGCGGCGGCTGGCAGGACAGCGGCGGCGTCTGGCCGGGCATCAAGCTGATCCAGGGCGAACGTTCGCAGCCGGGCGACATCGAACATGGCACGAGCCGGGGCCGGCTGCTCCCGCGCCACACCGTCCTGGGCCGGGATGCGATTGCGGCGGCCACGCGGCGGGAACTGCAGGATTCGCTGATTCTCGTCCACGGCGGGATGAGCCAGAATGTCGGACCCATCCTGGAGATGGTGACCGAAAAATACCTGTTGAAGCTGGAACGCGAATGGGCGGCCCGCCAGGAGGCGCAGCAACTCCTGGGTGGGATTGTCGACGCGCTCAAAGCCGGCGAGGTGCGCCGCGTCGCGGAACTCACCACGCGGAACTTCGTCGGCCCGGTGCAGACGATCATTCCCTGGGCGAGCAACGCCTATACGGAACGGCTGATCGCCGAGATCCGGTCGGGGCTGGGCGCGCGTTTCCGCGGCTTCATCATGCTCGGCGGCATGTCGGGCGGCGGCATGGGGTTCTTCGTGGATCCCGCGCACAAGGCGGAGTCCCGCGCCGCGATTCTCGGCGTGATGCAGCGGGTGAAGCGCGAGCTGGAGCATGCCCTGCCGTTCGCGATGGATCCGGTGGTGTACGATTTCGAGGTGAATGAGGCAGGGTCGACGTCCCAGCTGCGCGTCGGCGCGGAGGCGATGTTCTCGCCGGAGTACTACCTGTTCATGGTGCCCCGCTGGCTCCGGCAGGATCCGCGTTCGCTCCCCGCGGCCCGCCGGATCGAACTGGAACGCTTCGCCGGCCGTCATCTTTTCGCGAGCGGGGAGCGTCCCCTCATCGCCCCGCTCATGCAGCGGATCCTGCCGCCACCGAGCGACAAGACGCCGGAGGGGGCGTCCCTGCGCGATTTGCTCGCGGCCAACGGCTTCGATCCCGTGCAGCATGAGCAGATTCGCAACGATCTGCGCGCCGGTCGGATCGGGCTCGCGCAGAATCGCCTGCCGCAGACGGCGATGGTCGAGGACGTGCGCGACGGCGACGTGGTGCCGCTGGCCGGCGAGGGTGGGAGCGAGGCGGTCCGGCTGCGCCGGCTCGGGGAGGCCGCGTTGGGCGAGGGCCGCGTGGCCGTGGTCACGCTTGCCGCGGGGGCGGGGAGTCGGTGGACCCAGGGCGCCGGCACGGTGAAGGCGCTGCATCCGTTTGCGAAGCTCGGCGGGCGCCACCGCAGTTTTCTCGAGGTGCATCTGGCCAAGAGCCGGCGCACCGGGGAGGGGTGCGGGGTCGCGGTCCCCCATCTCTTCACGACCAGTTATCTCACGCACCGGCCCACGGAGGCGTTCATCGAGGCGGCGGGGCGGTTCAATTACCCCGGCGACCTGCGCCTGTCGCGCGGGCGGTCGATCGGCCTGCGGCTGATCCCGATGGCCCGCGACCTCCGTTTCGCCTGGGAGGAGGTGACCCACCAGCAGCTCGATCCCCAGAAGGAGAAGATGCGGCAGAGTCTGCACCGCGCCCTGATCGACTGGGCGGCGGCCATGGGCGAAGGGAACGACTACACGGACAATTCGCCCCTCCAATGCCTCCATCCGGTCGGCCACTGGTACGAGATCGCGAACCTGCTGCTCAACGGCACGCTTCGCGAACTCCTCGCGGAACGCCCGCAGCTCGAGCATCTGCTGATCCATAATATCGATACGCTCGGAGCGAACCTGGATCCGCTCGTGTTGGGCACGCACCTCGACGGCGGGGCCAGCCTGTCCATCGAGGTTATCCGCCGCCGGGTTGACGACCGGGGCGGCGGTCTGGCCCGCGTCGGCGGCCAGGTGCGCCTGGTGGAGGGCCTGGCCCTGGCGCGCGAGGAGGACGAGTTCAAGCTGACCTATTACAACAGCGCGACGAACTGGGTTCGGATCGACGCCCTGCTGGCGCTCTTCGGACTCGACCGGCATGCGCTGGGCGAGAGCGAGCGCGTCGCCGCCGGGGTCCGTCACCTGGCCGCCAAGATGCCCTCGTACATCACGCTCAAGGAGGTCCGGAAACGCTGGGGCAACGGCCAGGAGGATATTCTGCCGGTGGCGCAGTTTGAAAAACTCTGGGGCGACATGACGGCGCTGCCCGACGTGCCGGTCCGCTACATCGCGGTCCCGCGCGCGCGCGGCCAGCAGCTCAAGGACCAGGCCCAGCTGGATGGCTGGCTGCGCGACGGGTCCGCCGCCGGCGTCGAAAGTCTGTGTGCGTTCGGCTGATCCGCGGGTTTCTTCCGGATCGTCTCGCTGGCGCTCCCCGCTACACCCAGAGGCTCAGGGTGTAGCGGGGATCGCCAGCGAGACGACGGGGTTCCCGACCGCGTCTACCGATCCTTGCGCTCGAGCGTTCGGCCCTCGCCGTCGCGGAAACGAATAAGGTGGGTGGCGGCGTCGTAGCGGTCGAATACGATCCCGAGTTCCTCGTTCACCACGTCGTTCACATTGTACGACCGGCCGCCGATCAGAATGCGCGGCGAACTCCCGCCACGAACTCCGCTGATCTTCACCGACGCGACCCACGCCTCGAAGGAGCCGGGTGGGTGCGCGATCGGTTCGGTCGCGGTCGCGGCGATCTCGGCAACGCGCGTACCGGCGGGTTCAGCCGGCGCAGGCATGGGCGCCGTCTCATTCGTTTTGGGCGACGCCGAGACGGGTTTAGTCGCTTGGGCCTCGGTCCGACCGGGGAGCGGAGTCCCCGGGTTACCGGCTGGACCGGGGTCGGACTCGTCCGCGTTTTCGTCCGACGGTTCCTCGTTTTCAGCGGCGTCGAGCCGGGCCTGCGCGTCCGAGAGCGCGCGCGTTTGCGCGATCAGTCGCGGATACGCGAGGGAGCCGATCGCGGCGAACGCGAGAACGCCGAGTACGCCAACGATCCAAGCGTTCCGGATCACCCGCCGGGATTGTTCAGGCGTGGGTTCGAACGTGAGCGCAGACGTGTCGGCTGAAGCCGGCGCTACCGCCGCCATATCGCCGGTTTCAGTCGGTGCCGGCGGTTCGACCTGCACCGCAACAACCGCGAGCGGGGTCGACGGGGAACGGGAGAGGGCCAGCGGTTCGGTTGTCGACCCGGGCGGCACGGTCGGGTCGGAGCCGCGCGCGGCTGGAATGGCACTGCCGGCGATCGGCGAGGCAGGCGTCGGTTCCGAAAGGTTGAGCCGGGGTTTGAGCCGCAGCTTCGGGATTTCGTCGCTCATGGCTCAGTCCTTTTTCCCGAACGCCATCAGCAGCCGGATCACATACCAGAGCATGAGCGCCATCGAGGCGAAGAGTTCGAGCGCGGCTCCGACGTACTCCTCGGGCTGGTGATCGTTCAGAATCCGGGAGGTGTCGTACAGGATGGCGCCCCCCGCGACGACGATCATGCCGGCGGAAAATGCCAGGCCCAGATTGAACCCGAAGACGATGGAGCCGACGATCAGGCCCAGCGAAACGATCCCGGCGACCGTGAGGATCGATTTCAAGAACGAGAAGTCCCGCTTGGTGATGAAGACAATGGCGGTGAGCCCCGCGAAAAGTGCCCCACTGAGGAGGACGGCGTTGAGCAGCAGTTCGGGACCGGCGACCGCCACGGCCACAATGATGAGCGGCGCGAAGATGATGGCCTCCGCCAGGACGTAAAGACCGAGCCCGAAATACTGGTAGCCGATGGACATCCCGCCGGTGACGAAGATGCGCGCCAGCCAGCTGACCCCCATGAAGAGTCCCAGCACGGCAAGCCACCCATACGGGATGCCCAGCACGAGACCGGTGAAGGTGTACGTGACCGGCATGGTCAGGAGCGCCGCTTCGAAGATGAAGAACGCGAGCCAGGCGCCCGCGACGTGCGTGTAGACCTGACGGATGAAATGAGCCCGGACCGCGGGGCTCATCTGACCGACCACGGGCAGGCTGGAGGTGGCAGGGAGGGTATCGTGCATCGCAGCTTCCCACCCGCCATCCGGGGTTGGACGGCCAGGCAGGAGAGCCGCAGTCAAGCAGGCGCCCGGGCGGCGCGGCGAGTCAGAAACGGGTAAAGATTTATGAAAGCCGGCAATGCCCGCTTAGCGCAGCGAAACGATCAGCGCGGCCACGGCGAGGATCCCGGACACAACGGACACGATCAGGACCAGGTTGAGGTTGCGCTCGCGGGCCTGGAGGCGGGTGGCCTGCTGCTGGAGTTCAAGCGCGAGCGTCTGAGTCTGCTGGGCCATGGAGGCCACCGCCTGTGCCACCCGGGCGGATTCCTCCTCGAGGGCCCTGATGCGAGGTTCGAGGGCAGGGTGCGGGGACGCTTTCCGCAGCGCCTCCAGCGAGGCGGCGGCCGTGCCGGCCGTCGCCACGATCGTGCTCAGGGCCTTCAATACGGGGATGAACTGGAGCGCCATGCCGGAAGCTACTCAGGTTCGAAAATTTCGCACGTTCGCTCGGCCGGAACCATGCCGTTGAACCACGATTCGTGTCCCTTCGTGGCTGATCCTTCTGCCTGGTTGACTCAAACTCGAGTCATTCCGCCCGTTGCAGAGCAGCGACGAAGAAACCGTCGGTGTCGTGCCGAGCGGGCAGAATCGTCATTCCTTCCTCCGCGGCCTCGAAGCCGAATGTCTGGGTCAAGGGCACCGGGTGGAATCCGGCGTGGGCGCGGAGAAAGTCCGAGATCACGCCCTCGTTTTCCGAACGGGCGAGCGAGCACGTGGCGTAGATGAGCAGGCCTCCGGTCCGGACATGCCCGGCAAACTTGGCCAGCAGTTCGCGCTGGGTGCGGCTGCGCGTAGCGACCGTTTCCGCCGTAACGGTCCACTTCAAATGCGGGGCTCGGCGCCACGTGCCGGACCCGCTGCAAGGCGCATCGACCAGCACAAGATCATAGGGAGCACTCCCCGTCGTGCGGGGAGGATCAGCGAGCACCTGAACGTTGGGAAGGTTGGCACGCGATGCCCGGGCGCGAAGCTCGGCGAGGGCATCGGAACGAATGTCGTGCGCGTCGATTCGCGCGTGTGGACCCAGGAGACGCGCGAGCTGGAGGGTTTTTCCACCCGCCCCCGCGCATGCGTCCAGGGCTGTAAGTATGCGATATCCCTTGCGGCCCAGCACGGCCTCCAGCAGCAGCTGCGAGGCAAGGTCCTGGATCTCCACCCGCCCGCGCGCGTAGGCCTCGGTCCTGGTGACGTCAGCTTCGTCCAGCAGCTGCCACGCGGTGGACAGGACGGGGGAGACGCGCCAGCGCCAGCCGCGCTCCTGGAACTCGCTGGCAACCGCCTCGTCGTCGTCGGTCTGCAGCCGGAGCCAGAGGGGCGCCCGCCGCAGCAGTGCCTCCCTTTCGGCGGGTTCGAATGCCGACGGACATTCGACTCGAAGCCAGTCGGGCAGCAGCGCGTCCGGCTCCAGCCCGAGGTGCGAGGCGCGTTCGACCAGGGTGCCCGCCTCGGGCCAGCCCGCCGCAGTCTCCGCGCGAAAGCGGTGCGTGTCCCGCGTATCCGCGGCGAGCCACGCGATCAGGGCGATCGCCCGCTGCGTATCGCGCGTGAGCTCCGGCTCGACCCACGGCAGATAGCGCAGGGTCGTGTAGATGAGCTCTCGGTACAGCCGCCGGTCGCGCGAGCCGAAGTCGCGGCGGCTGCCGAGGAGCCGCTGGATCCGGCCCGGCAGGTTGGGATCCGAACGCCAATGCGGTTGCAGCGCGCGCAGAAGTCCGAGTGCCGTCTGCTGCTGGCCGCCCGTGACGCTCATGGCGTTCAGAACCGAACCGTGTCGATCTGCACGCTGAAGCCGAACCCGCTTTCGCGGCGGCGGCCCGAGTAGAAGCTGACCAGGTAGGACATGCGCCAGGTGTTCGCGACGGTGTGGACGATCCCGTAGGTCTGCTCGGTGAACCGGCGGCGACGCGCATCGTATCGCATCAGCGAGAGGGCGTCGAAGCGTTCGCTGAGGCGGACACGGCCGTCGAGATAGTAATCCTCGAGCTGCCCATGCAGGAAGTTGTTCGCGAAGCGCAGGGACCAGGCCCGTCCGTCACGGAGAGTGACGCCGGCGTTGAACTCCCGCAGCTGCGACGCCTGGGGCGCCCAGCGGGTGTAGGCGTCGAACTGCAGCCACGAGGCGGGCATCGCGGCGAGTTCGGCGTGCAGGTCCGAGCGATCCTGCTCGCCGGGGCGGGTCTTGAAGCGGAAGTCGTGCGCGACGTTCAGCGCGAGGAGGTCGCGATGCCCTTCCTTGCCGTCGCGGGTCTGCAGCACGTTGTCGAACTCCACACGCAGCGTGTTGGTCGCGGGAAGGTCATCGAGCGCCCGCGCGTCGCCGAGCCCCAGCGGCTGCAGGTAGGTCGAAAAGACGCGCCGGTCGATCAAGGGGATGTGGGCGCGCCCGGATTCTGCGCGCGGGATGGAGCGATAACTGATCCGCGGCGTAAAGAGATGGCGCAGGCCGTCGATCTTCCAGGCTTCATTCTTGTAGGCGAAGGTGCCGCTGCTGCGCAGTTCCGCGTCGAACCCGACTTCGCCCAGCCGCCGGGTGTAGCTGTCGGTCCGGGTGGCACCGCGCGTGTTGGCATAGTGCGTCAGCCGCGCGCCCGCCACCGGTGTGACGGTGAACCAGTGCGTCGGCGAAATCGGGCGCGACAGCCCATAGTAGGCGTCGAAGCGGGTGCTTTGCATCCGCTGGGCGGCGCCGAGCGGGAGCGGTGACAGGGTGGTCCAGGCCTCCGGGGTGCGCATCGCCGTGAAGACGGCGCTTCCGGGCGCGCCCGGCAGCGGCGGGGGCAGCGCGTTTTCCCGCAAGCGCACCACACTCGCCGACAGGCGCTGCAGCAGGCCGCCGGGCATCCGCATGGGCAGCAGGTCGAACCGCACTTCGGGCAGGCGTTGCTGCACCAGCTGGAAATCGTTGGGCTCGAGCCGCGCGAAGGCCGACAGGAAGAAGTTTGGCTGGGCCAGCGTCAGCTCGAGAAACGTGTCGGGTTGCTGGACGGGAAAGAACTCGCGGGGCCGGAAGTCACGCACGACCTCGGAGTCCTTCCACCAGTTGAGCTGCCCGACGAGCGTGAGGTCGCGCGTGATCGCCTGGTGATGCTGCCATTCCACGAAGCCGCGTTCCTCCGGCACCGGACGCCCCAGCACATCGGTCTTCTTGTCGCCGTGGTCGTTGATGAACCCGCTGCGGAACCGCCCGCGCAGCCGCGTCGGGTCGGTGGGATCGGTGTAACTGCCGCCGGGGCCCACCATCACGCCACGTTCGGTGAAATACGCGACATCGCCGCCCAGGCGAATCCCGGGATAGAGCGGCAGGCGCAGACCCGCGTCGATGAACGCCCCGAGCGAACCGCGATAGCCCCCGGTGAAGCTCATCTGCGAGAGGATGGGATTGGCGAGGTCGTGCTGGAAGCGGGGGAAGGGCAGGGGGCGCACGCCGCCGACGCCGACCTGGGCTCCCGTCGTCTGCACACGCTTGCCGTCGGCGGAAACGGTGACCTCGGCGGCGGTGGCCGTGGGCTGCCAGGGGCCCGGTTCCCCGTAGGCGATCCGCGCATCCGTCACCGTGACTTCCTGGTCGTTGCCCCGGGCTGTCGTGCCTTCAATGTACGCGGGGTAGGACCCCAGACGAATGGCGCGCGCTTGAAACGTCCGGTTCACCCGGTCGACCACCACCTCGTCGGCGAGCATGCGCAGGGGTCCGCGGGTGAACGTGACATGGCCCCGGGCCGTCGCGACGTCCGTCCGGTGATTGTAGCGGATTTCGTCCGCGGTGAGCAAAAGCCCCTCGTCCCGGAACTCGGCTTTGCCCCGGGCGATGGCCTCGGTCTCGTCCCCCTCCGACTGCTCCGCGGTGAGTTCGGGACGCGACAATTGCACCGGGGTCGGCGTCTGGGCATGGAGCGCCGCGGTCAGCGCGCAAAAAGCAAATAACAGGCGACGAGTCACGCCGCGCAGCAAAGTCGCGCCCGCAGGGCGGGGCAAGGGCGGAAACGAGCCCGGAAAATGGCCGCAAGAAGGCCTTGAACTGTCATTCTCAGGGCTGCCGAAGAATCCATTTGGGGCAGTGCACGTGCATGCGGAACCCGAAAACACCGGGACCAAAGATCGGGAGGTTGGGTTTTTGCGTCTTCTGCGCATTTTTGCGGCCAACTCGGCTCGACACGGGCTGGCGGACGCCAAACGTATCCGCGCTTCCCATGCCCACCTCGCGCCGGTCCTCCGCCTTGCATGCCCTCCCGCGACTGCGGGCCCAGGTCCGCGACCTCGGCTCGCAGCTCGGCCGCGTCATCACGCGGCTGGAGGGTCCGCAAACGTTCGAACGCGTGGAGCAACTGCGAAAGGCGGCGAAAGCGCGGCGCGCGGGCGACGCAACCGCCGAGCAGGCGTTGCAGGACGCCGTGCGTCGCCTCACCCCGGCCGAAGCGTTCAACCAGGCGATGGCCTTCACGCTTTATTTCGAGCTGGTGAATCTCGCCGAGGAGAATTTTCGCATCGCCCTGCTCCGCGAGCAGCGGACTCGCGAGGGCGGCACCGAAACGGCGCCGCGTCGCGAGAGCATCGAGGCCGCGGTGGTCGCGCTGAAGGATAAGGGTGTCACGACGCTCGCGATGCAGTCGCTCGTCGATCGGCTGGCGATCGAACTGGTGTTCACGGCGCACCCGACGGAGTCCAAGCGCCGCACGTTGCTGGCCAAGTTGCGCCGGCTCGCCGAGGTGCTGCGCGACCGCGAGCATCCGCACCTCGCCCGCGATCCGCTGCTGCTCGACCCTGAATGTGTCGAACGGGAGATCGCATCGCTGTGGCTGACGGATCGCAGCCGCGTGGCGCGACCGGAAGTCCTCGACGAGGCGAGAACCGGGCTGTGGTACTTCGACACCACGCTCTTCGACACCCTGCCGCGACTGCAGCACGATCTCGTCCGCGCGCTCGCCCGCCACTATCCCGCCGTCAAGCCGCCCGGTCGCTGGCTGACGTTCGGAAACTGGATCGGTGGCGACCGTGATGGTAATCCGAATGTCACCGCCGACGTGACCGCCGAGGTGCTCCGGTTGAGCCGCCGCCTGGCGATCGAGAAGACCCGGCTCGCGGCGCGTGAACTCGCCCGCACGCTGACCGTCAGCGATCGGCGCGATCCTGCGGCGCGTTCCGTGGCGCAGAATCTGGCCAGCGACACGCATCTTTCCCAGCACCTCGAGGAACTGCGGCAGCGGTATCCCCATGAACCCTACCGGCTCGTGCTGGGCGCGTTGCGGGAACAGCTGGCGAAAGAGGTCGGCGCGGTCCGATCCATCCCGCTCCGGACCGGCCGGCCGGGCAAGCCGGCGCTACGCGGCGCGGCGGTGCGGGAGACGCTCGAGCGCATCGCCGCGACGCTGCGCTCCGGACGCGGCGCCATGCTGGCCGAGGGCGAACTGCGAGCGGCCGTCCACCAGCTGGAGGTCTTCGGTTTGCACACGGCCCGCCTGGATTTGCGCCAGCACTCGAGCCACCACGAGGCGGCGATCGCGGAGCTGCTGCAGCGGGCGGACTATGCGAAGCTGGCCGAGGCGGAGAAGTGCCAGCTGCTGCTCGGCGTGCTCGAAAGCGCGGCGCGCCAGCGCGAACTCCGGCAGCGCGCGGGTCATTCCGGGCTTTCGGCGGCCACCGCCAACGTCCTGGATCCGCTGCGGCTCGTGTGCCGGACCATCGAGACGTTCGGGCCCGAGGCGCTCGGCCTCTACATCATCAGCATGACCGATGGGGTGTCAGACATCCTGGAGGTCGAAGTGCTCCAGCGGCTCGCGGGCACCGCGCTCCCCATCGCACCGTTGTTCGAGACGCTGGACGACCTCGATCGCGCGCCCCAGATCCTCGAGGCCCTGTTCACGTTGCCGGGCCGCGAAAAACCCGTCCACCAGCACGTGATGGTGGGCTATTCCGACTCAAACAAGGATTGCGGCTATTTCACGGCGAACTGGGCGTTGTACAAAGCGCAGGAGCAGCTGGCCGGGTTGTGCGCGAAGTGCGACGTGAAGCTCACGCTTTTCCATGGCCGCGGCGGCAGCATTGCGCGCGGGGGCGGCCCGGCGGCGAAGGCGATTCTGGCGCAGCCGGCGGGTCTGCGCGACGGCGGCATTCGCGTCACCGAGCAGGGCGAAGTCCTTTCGACCCGCTACCACGATCCCGATCTCGCGCACCGTGTGCTCGAACAGATGACCTATGGCGTGATGCTCGGCATTCACGCCGCCGAACACGCGCAGCCCGTCCCGCCCGAATGGCGCGCCGCCATGGAAAAGATGGCCGCCGCCGGATTCGGCGCTTACAAGGCCCTGGTTCACGACGATCCGGAGTTCCTGGAATTCTGGAAGCAGGCGACCCCGATCGACGAGATCAGCAACCTGAAATTCGGATCGCGGCCCACGTTCCGCAAGGCCACCAGGTCGGTGGAGGATCTTCGCGCCATCCCCTGGGTGTTTTCGTGGATGCAGAGCCGGTTCAATTTCTCCGGATGGTTCGGCCTCGGGACCGCGCTCGAAGCGGTGCTGGCTGACGGCGCCCGCGGTCGAAAGCGGTTGCGGGAGATGCACCGTACGTGGCCTTTCTTTCAGACGCTGATCGACAATGCCCAGCTCACGATGCGCAAGGCCGACATGGCGATCGCCGGTCTGTACGCGGAGTTGGTCGAGGACGCGCGGATTCGTCGGCGCGTGCTTGGGGTTCTGCAGTCGGAGTTCGACCGGGCGGAGCAGGCGCTCCTTGTCGTCACCGGGCAGAAAAAGCTGCTCGCCGGCGAGCCGGTCCTCTTGCGTTCCGTGGAACTGCGCAACCCCTACATCGACCCGCTTAACTTCATCCAGGTGGAGATGCTCCGCCGGCTCCGTCGGGGCGAGATGACCGAAGCCGAGGCGGTGGCCGCTCGCGAAGTAATCGAACTCACGATCAACGGCATCAGCGGGGGCCTGAAGAATACGGGGTGAGGAAAGCGGTAAGCGGTAAGCGTTAGGCGGTAAGCGCAAGACCCCGCCTGGAGCCAAACCGGAACATGCAGTCGTCGGAACAATGCAGTTGAACCACGAATGGACACGAATGAACACGAATGTAGGAAGGACTGCTTGAGGAGGGAGGTCTGACTCACGCCCGGGCACGACAAGCCTACCGCCTAAAGCCTACCGCCTAAAGCCTACAGCCTACCGCCTACAGCCTACCGCCTTCAGCCCCCGCTCGCCGCTATGTCCTGTTTCATGGTGCGGATGAACTCCTCCGCGTCGCGGATCGAGGCTTCCATGTCCACGATCAGGCGGTTGATGTCCGTCTCCAATTCGCGGTGGGTGTTGCCGAGGGAGGCCAGGGCGCGCGCGTTCAGGTTGTGCTTCAGGAACAGCACCTGATCGCGGAAGGTCGCGATCACCGGGTCCATCCGTTCGGCCGAGCGTCGCATGACCCGGATCAGGTCCTCGTACTTGCGTCGGGTGCGGTCGTATTCGCGCTCACTGTCGCGCCGGAGGGTGGCGTTGCTGTACTGGCCGATCTCCTGCTTCCATTCGCGGAACAGCGCGCCGGCGACATCCTCGACCGCGGTGATGCGCGCGCGTACCTCGTTGGCCCGGTCCTCGCAGCGCTCGAACTCAGAATTGAGCTGTTGGTATTTCCGCTGGAGATCGCCACCATCGGCTTTTGTGACGTCCAGAAACCGGTCGAGGGCACTCGTCACTTGCTCCTTGGCCTTCTCCTGAGAATCGCGGACCGCCTCGATGCGGTCGACGAGGATATCCCGTTTCGCGATGCCGAGTTTCTCCATGGCGCTGTAGTACGGCGCCGAACACCCGACCAAACCCACCACGCATGCGGCAGCCAGGGCCGCGACCCACGTCTTCATCCGCCTGCGGACCACAAAGAAGCCCCCCGGTGCCCGGGGCGGATACCCCATACGAGCAAGTTTCTGGTTTCGAGTTTCTGGTTTCCAGTTGTAGGGCGGGAAGGGGCCGCCCAGCGCGGGCGGAAACCCAGCCAGAACTGCAAACCGAAGCCTGGAAACCAGACTAGAAACCAGAAACTAGAAACCAGAAACTAGAAACCATAAACCCCAACTCCCGCCCAGCGGTGGACAAAAAACGCAGCGCCAATCCAGCTACTTTGTGCTACTTTTAGGGCCCATGAAGACGAAACTGGTTATCATTGCTGGGATTCTCGCGGCCGCTGTGACGGCCGCTCACGCCGCGGATGCCAAAGCCAACTGGGAGGAGCATTGCGCGAAATGCCACGGGGCCGCCGGAAAGGGCGACACCAAGATTGGGAAGAAACTGAACGCCAAGGATTATTCTGACGCGGCCGTGCAGGCGAAGTTCACGGATGAACAACTGCTCGAAGCCACCATGAAGGGCGTGACGGTCGACGGTAAGGAGAAGATGAAGGGTTACGCCGACAAGATCAGCGAGGCCGAGGGCAAGGAGCTCGTCGCCCTGATCCGCAGCTTTAAGTCGTAACCAGTTCGTCCCGGGCGTTCCGCCCGCGGATCCCAGCACGAGCCCGGCCAACCCGCCGGGCTTTTGTATTTTGGGGGATGGGGGAATGAGGGAGTGAGGGAATGAGGGGGGCGGTCCTTTTTAGCCCGCCGTGGTTAGCCGTGATCCACTCCCGGGACTCGACGCACCGCTCTCCGTCCCTCATCCCTCACTCCCTCATTCCCTCATCCCCTTTCCGCATGTCCGAGCCTGTCCCCGCACCCCTTGCTCCACTGCCTCCCGGCTCCGATCCGGATGCGGTACTCGACCGCTTCCTGACGGTGGCGCAGGAGCGCGGGCTTACCCTGTACAGCGAACAGGAGGAGGCGATTCTGGAGCTGTTCGCCGGCCGCAATGTGATTCTGAACACGCCGACGGGCTCCGGCAAATCGCTCGTCGCCGCGGCGTTTCACTTCAAAGCCCTCTGCGCCGGGCAGCGGTCGGTATATACCTGCCCGATCAAGGCGCTGGTGAACGAGAAGTTCCTCTCTTTGTGCCGCGATTTCGGTCCGGAGAACGTCGGCATGATGACCGGCGATGCGAGCGTGAACCCGGGCGCCAAGGTGCTGTGCTGCACGGCGGAAATCCTCGCCAACATGGCACTGCACCGCGGCGAGAAGAGCGACGTCCTCGCGGTGATCATGGACGAGTTCCACTACTACTCCGATGCCGAGCGAGGCACGGCGTGGCAGGTCCCGCTGCTCACGATGCCGCGCGCCCGTTTTCTGCTCATGTCGGCCACGCTGGCCACGACGGAAAAGTTTGAAGCGGAACTCACCCGTTTGACCGGAGCGCCGACGGTGACGGTGCGCAGTGACCGTCGTCCTGTCCCCTTGGAGTTCGAGTATTCGGAAGTTCCGCTGAGCGAGCGGATCGCCGAGTTGCTGGCGATCAAGCGCGCCCCAATCTACCTCGTATTCTTCACGCAGCGTTCCGCCTCGGAAGGCGCGCAGGATTTCATGAGCCTCAACGTCTGCTCCAAGGAGGAGAAGGCCGCGCTGCAGACGGAGCTCGAAGGGGTGAAGTTCAACAGCCCGTACGGCAAGGAGCTGAAGCGTTTCCTTCGCCACGGGATCGGCGTCCACCATGCGGGGATGCTGCCGAAGTATCGGATTCTGGTGGAGCAACTGGCGCAGCGGGGGTTGCTCAAGCTGATCTGCGGGACCGATACGCTCGGCGTCGGCATCAATGTGCCGATCCGTACCGTCATTTTCACCCAGCTCTGGAAGTACGACGGCACCAAGGCGGCGATCCTGGCCGTTCGCGATTTCCGTCAGATCGCCGGGCGCGCCGGACGGAAGGGCTACGACGACAAGGGCTATGTCATCGCGCAGGCGCCGGAACACGTGATCGAAAACAAGCGGCTGGAGGAAAAGGCGGCCGCTGATCCGCGGAAAAAAAAGGCGGTGCGCGCCAAAGCCCCGGAGGGCGCGGTCGGCTGGGACGCCAGGACTTTCGAACGCCTGCGCACCGCGGCGCCGGAAGAACTCACGTCGAAGTTCGAGGTCACGCACGGGATGCTGCTGTTGATCCTGAGCCGTGAGACCGACGGCTGCCGCGCCCTGCAGCGACTGATTCGGGAGTCCCACGAGACGCCGCACCGCAAACGGGCGCTGCGCAAGCGAGCGTGGCAGCTCTTCCGCGCGCTGCTGGAGCGCAGGATCGTCGAGATCATCCCGCGGGAACCCGCGGGCCGAAAGCTGCGGGTGAACGTAGAGCTGCAGGAGGACTTCTCGCTGCACCAGGCCCTCTCGCTTTACCTGATCGATACGCTGCCGCAGCTGAACCGCGAATCGCCCGACTATCCCTTCGACGTGCTCACCTTGTGCGAAGCAATCGTCGAGGACCCCGACACGATCCTGCGCCGGCAGCTGGATGTGCTGAAGACGCAGAAGCTCGAGGAGATGAAAGCGGCGGGCATCGAGTACGACGAGCGCATGGAGAAATTGGAGCAGATCGAACATCCCAAGCCGCTCCGCGAGTTCCTCTACGACACCTTCAACGCCTTTGCTGCCGCCCATCCCTGGGTCGAGCAGGAAAACGTGCGCCCGAAGTCGATCGCCAGGGAAATGTTCGAGCGATATATGTCCTTTGCGGATTACGTGAAGGAATACGGCCTGCAGCGCTCGGAAGGATTGTTGCTGCGCCACCTTTCACAGGTGTGGAAGGTGCTCGCGCAGACCGTGCCCGCGACCGCCAAGACGGAGGAGGTCGCGGAGATGGAGGACTACTTCCGCGAGCTGATCCGCGGGATCGACTCCAGCCTCCTGGAGGAATGGGAACGGATGAAGAACCCCGATTTCGTGGCCCCGGAGGCGGCGCCCGACAAGCCGGACCGGCCCGCGACGTTCGACATCACCCGTGATCAGCCGGCGTTCCGCCGCCTCGTGCGGACTGCGGTTTTCGGGTTCCTGCAGGATGTCGGAGCGCGCGAGTGGGACAGCGCGCTCTCGCGGTTGCAGACCGGAGTGGTCGAGCCGGGCGCCGATACGGTTTCGCCCGAAGGGCGCAAACTGGAGGCGGCATTCAAGCCGTACTTCGATTTACACGGTCGCTTCCGGCTGGATCCCGAAGGGCGCTCAGCGAAGCACACCCACTGGGAGGAGTCCGCGGAGACGCGAACCTGGCGTGTTGCCCAGGTGCTCATCGACGCCGCCGACCAGAATGACTGGGAGGTGCGGTTCACGGTCTCGCTGGCCGACTCCCGCGCCCAGAACCGCGCGGCGGTCACTTTCGAAGGCGTCAACCCGATCGGCGCCTGAAATCTCGCCGCAAAGAGGCATAGAGCAGCCGAGCCGCAACCAAACTGCCCACGGAACACACGGAATACACGGAAGCCTCCCGCGAAGCACGCGTACCGAACGGAGTGAGATCGGACATCGCCGCGAATCAATCCAGCGGGATCG
>JAEWKR010000099.1 GCA_023457715.1 Verrucomicrobiota bacterium | reverse complement strand
GAACATCGAACATCGAACATCGAACATCGAACATCGAACATCGAACATCGAACGAGTCCGCGGCTATCCGAACGTAGCGAAGAGCGCCAGCGATTCGACGACTGACACCGATCTCAAATCTCAAATTTCAGATCTCAAATCCCGGAATGGGCCTCCGTGTCCTCCTTGTCCGCCGTAGGCTGGGCGAAGGTGGATGTGTCGGAGCTCTGTGCTCTCTGTGGCTACTTCGGAATCCACGTTGAGCGTTGAGAGTCAAGGGGTGAGCGCCGGTTCCCGCCCCACCGTCATTCGAACCGCCGCAACCGCAGCGCGTTGGTGATCACGGAGACGCTGCTGAGCGCCATCGCGGCGCCGGCGAACATGGGGTTGAGCAACCACCCGGTGAGAGGATACAGCACGCCCGCGGCCAGGGGGATGCCCAGCGCATTGTAGATGAAGGCAAAGAACAGGTTCTGCCGGATGTTGCGCATGACCGCGCGGCTCAACGCCAGCCCGTTGGCAATGCCGCGCAGGTCGCCCTTCACCAGCGTGAGGCCGGCGGTCTCCATGGCGGCATCGGTGCCGGTACCCATCGCGATCCCGACATCGGCCGCGGCCAGCGCCGGCGCGTCGTTGATCCCGTCGCCGGCCATGGCGATGACGGCGCCGCGCGCGCGGAGTTCCTCGACGAGGTCGAGCTTTTGGTCCGGCGCGAGTCCCGCGCGGACGTCGTCGATGCCGAGCTCGCGGGCCACGGCGCCCGCGGTGAGCGCGTGATCGCCGGTGGCCATGACGACCTTCAGGCCCTGGCGATGCAACGTGGCCACCGCGTCGCGGGTGTTGGTCTTGATCGGATCGGCCAGAGCGAGGATCCCCGCGAGTTCCGCCTCGACCGCGACCCAGATCACGATTGCGCCGGTCTGGAGCAGCCGCTCCGCCTCGGCATCCCACGATGCTTCGATGCGCACGCCCTCACCGGCCAGCCACGCGCGTTTCCCCACGCGCACCCGCAGCCCGTCGACCCGCCCCGAAATGCCGGCGCCGGCCAACGCCTGGAAGTCCTGCGCCTTCGCCACCGCCAGATTCCGCTGCCCGGCCGCGCGCACGACCGCGTGAGCCAGAGGATGTTCGCTCCCGCGTTCCAGGGCGGCGGCGAGGGCGAGCACCCGGTTTTCGTCGAAACCGGAGCCGGCGATCACGCGGGTGACGGCGGGCCGGCCGTCGGTGAGGGTGCCGGTTTTGTCCGTCACCACGTGGGTGACCCGCTCCGCCGCCTGCAGGGCCGAGGCGTTCCGCACCAGCACGCCGAGCTGGGCGCCGCGACCGACGCCGACCATGATCGACATCGGGGTGGCGAGGCCGAGCGCGCAGGGGCACGCGATGATCAGGACGGCGACCGCATTGGTCAGAGCGTACGTCAGGCGCGGCTCGGGGCCCCAGAGCAGCCACGCCCCGGCGGTCAACGCGGCGATGACGATCACGGTGGGCACGAACCACGAGGCGACACGATCGGCCAGCGCCTGGATCGGCGCGCGGCTCCGCTGGGCCTTGGCCACCAGGTCCACGATGTGCGCAAGCAGGGTGTCGGCGCCCACCCGGTCGGCTCGCAGCAGAAAGGTGCCGGACTGATTCAACGTGGCGCCGATGACGCGGTCGCCCGGACCTTTCTCCACCGGCAGCGGCTCGCCGGTCAGCATGGCCTCGTCGACCTGGCTCTGGCCTTCGACGATGACGCCGTCGAGGGGCACCTTCTCTCCCGGACGCACCCGAAGGAGGTCACCGACCACAATGTCCGCGAGCGGAACGTCTTCCTCGACGTGGTCGCGCACGCGACGCGCCATCTTGGGCGCGAGGTCGAGGAGCGCTTTGACGGCCTGCCCCGTGCGGCGTCGCGCGCGCTCCTGCAGGTATTCGCCGAACACCGCGAGCACGGTGATGACCGCGGCGGCCTCGAAGTAGAGCGCGGTGCCGCCCCCATGGCGCATTTCGTGCGGGAAGAGGTCGGGAGCCAGCAAAGCGAGGACGGAGAACAGGTACGCGCTGCCGATGCCGAGCCCAAGCAGGGTGTACATATTGGCGCTGCGGTGCCGGACGGAGTTGAAGGCGCGCCGCCAGATGAAATCGCCCGCCCAGAACACCACCGGCGTGGCGAGAAGGAACTCCAGCCAGCGCCGCCACGGCGCGGTCGGCGCCTCGGTTTCAAGACCGGGTATCATGCCCGCCATTGCGGAAACGAAAACCGGCAGCGTGAGCGCGGCGCCGAGCCACAGCTTGCGGGCGAGCGCCTGGAGTTCGGCCTCCTCCCCGACCTCGTCCTCAGCGCTGGCCGCGGTGGGTTCGAGGGGCATTCCGCATTTCGGGCAATCGCCGGGACCGTCCTGTCGCACCTCCGGATGCATCGGGCAGATGTACTCCGTTTTCGCGGCGCCCACCCAGGCGGGGTTGCGTTCGAGCGCCATGCCGCATTTCGGGCAGTCACCGGGCCGGTCCGATTCGACGCCGGCACACATCGGGCAAAAATAGCGCGCCGTGGCCGACGGTGTGACGTCGGCGTCATGATGATGACCGTGGCAGCACGCGGGTTTGCCGTGTTCGTGAACTTCACCGTGGCCGTCGTGATGCTTCATAGGAGGGGACCGACGAGTTGGCGCCGTCGATCTTCCAGCCTACAGGGAATCCCCGAAAGGGAAAGAGCGGCTCTCGCTGCAAGACCTGGGCGGCGGGCGGAAGGACCCAAGCTCCTTGTCGCCTCAGGAAAGAGCCTGGCTCGGGTATGTCGTCCCGTGTTTACGCGGAAGGTTTGAACAACCGCGGCGACAAGGCATTCCGCGTCAACGCGGGACTACGTTACCCAAACCCATGCCACGCGGGCGGCCTAGAGATCGGAGCCGATCACGCCGAGGATCTCCGCCCGCCCGGCACCGGTTTCGGCGGAGCTGAGCACGACCTCGGGGAGCGCCGTCTGCCACTGCCGCATCGCGTCCTTGAAACGTTCCACATTCGCGCGGCCCTGCGTGGCGGACTGTTTGTCGATCTTCGTGAATACGAGCGTAAAGGGCCTGACCGTGCCCTCAAGCCACTGGAGGAATTCGAGGTCCACCTCCTGCGGCGGGAGCCGGGAGTCAATCAGCACGAAGACGCGGCGCAGATATTCCCGCTCGCGCAGGTACTCGGCCACCACCTGTTGAAAGTCGAGCCGTTGTTTGGCGCCGACCTTCGCGTAGCCGTAGCCGGGCAGATCGACCAGCCGCCAGGCGTCGTTCACGAGGAAGAAATTGATCAGCTGCGTCTTGCCCGGGGTGTTCGACGTCCGCGCCAGTTCCTTCCGATGCACGAGCAGGTTGATGAGCGACGACTTGCCGACATTGGAGCGGCCGATCAGCGCAAACTCCGGCCGTGGCTGGGTGGGGCAGGCCTTGAGGTGGGGGGCACTGATCTCGAGCGCGGCGGACTTGATCTTCATGCGTGGGAGGGATCAGTCCGACGCAGGTTCGTCGCAAGCGCAATGGGGAAGGGGGGCCGGACAACAGGGACGAGGGACCAGGAAGAGGCACCCGCTACCGGGCGGGAGAGGGTCTGTTAGGTGTCACTTGTTTCGATGACCTCCCCTTGCGGGCGGGCCGCCCGCGGTCCCTTGTCCCTGGTCCTTCGTCGTTCTGAACCAGAGGTATTCGCCTCATTTGCGACCGGGAGCCCTCAAGTCGCGTTCGGTTGGCTCGAAGGCAAAGAAGTCATGCGTCATTGGACCATAAGTCAGCGGATCAGCGCGGGTTTTGCCGTCGTGGTCCTGATCAGTGCGATCGTGGGAGCCTTCGCGTACGAGCGCCTGACCGGCATCGAACGGTCAAACCAGGCGGTCACCGGCCGCTCACTCCCCAGCATTGTGCTCCTGGGGCAGATCGAATCGCTGGTGAAAGAGAACTTCATCAACACGACGCAGCATCTCATGTCGGCCGACACCGCGGGCAAGGCGCAGATCGAGACGGCCATGGACCAGACGTCGCAGCGGCTCACCGGACTTTACGCCCAGCTCGAAACGCTGCTGGCCGCTGCGGACCGGGCGGCGTACGACGAGGTGAAGGCGCTGCGTGTCGCCTATCGCGACGCGCGCACGCAGTTTCTCGAACTGAGCCGCCAGCAGCGGGCGGCGGAAGCGACCGCCGAGTTGAACGGCGGATTTTACCGCACGTACTCGGCTTACACCGGCGCGCTTCGCGCGCTGGCCGGCCAGAGCCGTCAGCTCGCCCTGGCGGAGGCCGCCTCCTCCACGGCCGCCGTCTCGTCCGCGCGGCGCGCGCTGGTGGGCGGCTGCCTCGCGGCCCTCGTGACCGGCACGCTCCTCGCGGTGATCATCACCCGGACCACCAACCGGGTGCTGCGCCACACGTCCGCGGAACTCAACGAGGGCTCGAAGCAGCTCACGGCGGCAGCCGGCGAGATCAACTCCGCCAGCCAGGCCCTCGCCCAGGCCGCCTCCGAACAGGCGGCGGCGCTCCAGCAGAACAGCGCCGCGCTGACCGAGATCGCCGGCATGGCGAAGCGCAACGCCGACCACGCCACCCACGCGCAGGCGCTGACCCACCGCACGCGTGAGGCGGCCGAAGCCGGCAGCGTCCACATGGAGGCCATGGCCGCCGCCATGCAGAAGATCCAGGGGTCGAGCAGCAGCATTGCCGTAATCATCAAGACGATCGACGAGATTGCCTTTCAGACGAACATCCTCGCCCTCAATGCCGCCGTGGAAGCGGCGCGCGCCGGCGAGGCGGGCCTCGGCTTTGCCGTCGTTGCCGACGAAGTGCGCAACCTGGCGCAGCGCTCCGCCACGGCCGCCCACGAGACGGCCGCCAGTATCCAGGATTCCATTGCGCGGAGCGAGGAGGGCGCCGCGCTCACCCAGCGGGTGGCGGCGAGCCTGCAATCCATCGTCACCGGCATTCGCGAGGTCGACGGCGTCATCGCCGAGATCGCCGAGGGCAATCGCGAGCAGACGAAGGGCGTCGACGAAGTGCTCGGCACGGTCAGCGAAATGGACCGGGTGACGCAGACCACCGCGGCCAGCGCGGAGGAATCGGCGGCGTCGTGTCAGGAACTTTCCGGCCAGGCCCACTCCCTCGACGACATCACGCACACCTTGCTGCAACTGGTCGGGGGTGCTGGCTCCGGAGTGTCCGCGGGGGCCGCGCCCGCCGTGGAACGCCGCCCGATCCCGGGAGACCGCCGCACCGGGACTCCCGATGCCTGGGAAGCTTCCGGCGCGTTTCGACCATCGCACGACCGCGCGCGGATGCCGGTGATGTCCGTGGACGTTTGACCTGCCCGGCGCCGGGGGAAGTGTCGCGCGGAGCCGCGGGTTGGCGACGAGGACGAGTCTTCACCTGAAACAGGTTTGTGTTTCTCTCGGGTGACGCCCCCGTCTCCTTGTCCACCGTGTTTCCCTACTTTCTCGCCGACGACCTCAGCGGCGCCCTCGACGCCGCCGCCGCGTTTCACTACGCGGGCCGTCGCGTCGTGATCGCTTTATCCGCCAAGGATGCGCCGCGCTTCGGCCAACCCGGAACCCAAAACTCAGGACCCGAAGACTGGGCGCTCGGCCTGACCACCGAGACCCGCAACGCCGACGCCGCCACGGCCAGCGCCGCCGTCCGCGCGGCGATCGCGATCGGGCAGGCGCGGGGCGCCACGCTCGTTTACAAGAAGATCGACTCCACGCTGCGCGGCCAGGTGGCGGCCGAACTGGCGGCGGTGCTCGAGACTTTGCCCGGCACCCGGCTTTTGCTCGCTCCGGCGAACCCTGCGGTCGGACGCACCACGCGCGACGGCGTGCTGTATGTGCAGGGCGTGCCGGTGCACGAGACCCCGTTTGGCCGGGATCCGAGGAGCCCGCTGCGCACGAGCCGGATCGCCGACCTGCTGGGAGAGGTTGCGAAGGACCACGATATCGTCATCCCCGACATCGAGACTCCCGCGGACTTCACGCGCGCCGTCGCCGCGATGAACGCCGCCGGCGCACCCTGGCTGGCTGTCGGGTCGGGCGGCCTGGTCCACGCCATCGCCCAACGCGTCGAGCGAAACCCCCTCCTGCACCCTAACCTCGGAGACCGCGCGCCAAATCCCGTCCTTTTCCTCGCGGGCAGCGCGCACCCGCTGAATCGCGGTCAAGTGGACGCACTGCTCGGCGCACGTCCCGTCGACCTGGTTGTGGTGAACCCGTCGGTTCGCGCGGAGGGCGGTGCTTCAGTCCGCGACGGATCCCGCCGCTCGCTCGTGCTCCAGCTGCCTGAAGTACGCGTGGACCCCGCGCAGGCCCTCGACGCCCTCATCACGTCGGCGCTCGCGCATCTGGCTCGCACGGGAGTCCGCCGCATCTTCGTGACCGGCGGCGAAACGGCCTTCGCACTCTGCCAGCGACTCGGCGCCACCCGGCTCGACTACCTCGCGGAACTCGAACCCGGTGTCGCCCTGGCGGAGGCCCAAACGCCCACCGGCCTGCTGCATCTCGCCGTCAAACCGGGTGGCTTCGGCGATGCGCAGACCTGGATCCGGGTTTTCGATGCGCTGAGCAGGCCAACGGGCGACGTTTCGCGGTAGCACCACGTTTAGGGTAGCACCAGAGCTTCACCCTGGTGGATGGCGTTTGGGGCTGTCGCAGACCTGCAGGCTGAAGCACTGCAGCTCCCCCGGACCGGGGATGAGTTCTGGCATTTGGACTTCTGCGGCGGCCGATTTCCGGATTCATTGGCGCAGTCCCGCCCCCACCTTGTTTTCCCACCCATGAGCACTGCTGCGCGCCCCCGCCCCCGCCCTTCCTTGTTCGCGCTCGTCGGCTGGTCGCTCGTCGCTCTGGCCGGCGCGGCGTCCGTCGGCGTGCTCGCCTGGTCGCGCGGCGAGCCGGTCAACGCCCTTTGGATGATCGTCGCCGCAGGGTGCACCTTCGCCCTCAGTTATCGTTTTCATTCCGCCTGGCTGCTGGCGAAGGTGCTGACGCTGGACGACCTGCGGGCCACGCCGGCGGAGGTGAGGGCCGACGGCCATGATTACGTCCGGACGAATCGCTGGGTGGTGTTCGGCCATCACTTCGCGGCGATCGCCGGTCCGGGCCCCCTGGTCGGTCCCGTGCTGGCCGCGCAGTTCGGATTTCTGCCCGGCATGCTGTGGATGCTCGTGGGCGCGACGCTGGGCGGGGCCGTCCACGACTGCGTGATTCTTTTCTGTTCCACGCGCCGGGGGGGGCGCTCGCTCGGGCAGATGGTCCGCGAGGAGGTGGGCCCGTTCGCCGGCGGCGCCGCGCTCATCAGCATCGTGGCGATCATGGTCATTCTTCTCGCGGTGCTCGCGCTTGTCGTCGTGAAGGCGCTGGCGGAGAGTCCGTGGGGTTTGTTCACCATCGCGGCCACGATGCCGATCGCGGTGCTGATGGGCCTCGGCATGCGGGCGGCGGGCCACGCGGGCAAAGGGCTCGCCCTCGTCAGCGTCCTGGGCGTGATCGGTCTGCTCCTCGCGGTGTGGGGCGGGCAGTTCCTGCGGGACACGCCTCTCGAGGCGCTGCTCACGCTCCGCGGCACGACGCTGGCGTGGTGGATCATGGGTTACGGGGTGCTCGCATCGATCCTGCCGGTCTGGCTGCTGCTGGCGCCGCGGGACTACCTGAGCACATTCATGAAGATCGGCACGGTGGTGGCGCTCGCGGTCGCCGTGATTGCGCTCGCGCCAACGCTGCGGATGCCGGCGGTGACGAAGTTCATCGATGGCACCGGTCCGGTGTTCGCCGGCCCCGTCTTTCCGTTCTGCTTCATCACCATCGCCTGTGCGGCGGTCTCGGGGTTTCACTCGCTGGTCGCCTCCGGCACCACGCCCAAGCTGCTGGCGCGGGAGCGGGATATCCGCGTGGTCGGCTACGGCGCCATGATCACCGAGATGTGCGTGGGGATCATGGCGCTGATCGCGGCGTGCGCCATGGAGCCGGGTCAGTTTTTCGCCATCAACATGGCCGGCACGCCCGAAGCCGTGACGGCGAAGGTGACGCAGCTCGGCTTCCCGGTGACCACGGCGGAAATGGCGGCGCTCGCCGAAAGCGTGGGCGAGAAGACCATGGTCGGTCGCACGGGCGGCGCACCGACGTTCGCGGTCGGGATGGCGCACATGTTCGCCGGCGTGTTTCGCAGCCCGACCGCCCTGGCGCTTTGGTATCATTTCGCGATCATGTTCGAGGCGCTCTTCATCCTGACCACGATCGACGCGGGCACGCGCGTGGGCCGGTTCCTCGTGCAGGACCTCCTCGCCTGGATCTGGAAACCGCTCGGCAATGTCCGGTCGGCCGGCGCGGGCGCGTTCGCCACGCTCCTCTTCGTGGGCGCCTGGGGCTGGTTTCTCTATCAGGGGGTGATCGATCCGCTCGGCGGGATCAATTCGCTCTGGCCGATCTTCGGCATCGCCAACCAGCTGCTCGCGGTGATCGCGCTGGCCCTGGGCACCACTGTCCTGATCAAGATGGGGCGTGCCCGCTATGTCTGGGTGACGCTGGTCCCGCTGGGCTGGCTGCTGGCGGTGACGATGACGGCCGGGCTGATGAAGATCTTCAGTCCGGCTCCGCTCGGTTTCCTGAGCATCGCCGAAGGCCTCGAGGCGAAGATCGCGGCCGGTGGCACGGCCGCCGAGCTCAGGACCTGGACCGCCCAGCTGTGGAACAACCGTATCGACGCGGTGGTGACGGGCGCCTTTCTCGTGCTGGTGACGATCGTGGTGGTGGCGAGCGCGCGGCTCTGGCTCCAACTCCTGTCCGGCCGGCGACGGTCCGAGTTGCGCGAGGAAGCGTACGTGCGGACGGCGGATGCCTGCTCGTAGCGACACGGGGTCCCTGGCGTGCTCGAGGCTTTTGGGATACGCAGGCGGGACGCCTACGCTACGCCGAGCCGCCTTGGAATCTCTGCCGTAGCGTAGGCGTCCCGCCTGCGTACTGAGGACGGGTGACCTCGCAACGGCCTTTTCGCCCCTTATCAGCACCGATACTTCCGCAGCGGCCGCCCCGCCGAGGTTTGCCGTCAGGATGAAAAACCTCACGTTGACGGGTTTTCATGCTTAGCCGTGTCCCTTTCTTGCTTCGTCTGGCCTCCTTGCTTGTCGCTGCGGCCAGCGTTTCGACCAGCTCGGCCCAAACCAACGACGTGGTCCAGGTCGATCCCGTTTCGGTGGTCGAGAGCCCGCTGCGGGCGGAGGCGGAGGGGGTGAGCCAGGTGCGGGTGCCGGACTTTACCCCGCTCTCGCTGCAGGGATTGTCCTCGCTTTCGAACCACGTGGCCAACCTGCACGTCAACGCGAGCGGCGCCGGCTCGTTCGGGGCGCTTTTCTCGCTGCGGGGCCTTGCCAACACGCCGTACTTCAGCGAGCCGTCCGTGGCGGTGTATTTCGACGAGATCCCGCTCGGCAGCGCCTTCACGTATCCCACGGAGCTGTTCGGTTTCTCCACGGTGACCGTTTCGCGCGGGCCGCAGCCATCCGCCGCGGGCCGCGCCGGCTCCGGCGGCCTGCTCCGCTTTACGTCGCGGCCCAGCGCGGGCGCCGGGTCGGCGTCGTCCCAACGCGGATACGCCCCGATCGCGGGTCCCAGCGGCTCCCTGTGCGTTTCGTTCGGCAATTTCCAGTCGCGGCGGGCGGCCGTCGAGGCGTACTCCGCCCGCACCGAACGGGCCGACGTCAGCGTGGCCGCCGGCTATTTCGAGCGCGCGGGGTTCGTGGAGAATGCCACGCTGGGGTCGACGGTGGACGACCAGCAGCAGACGAGCGCGTCGGCCCGGCTTCGGATCCGGCCGTCCGCGGCGACGGAGCTGACGCTCCAGTTGCTGGGCCAGCAGCGTCGCGACGGCAGCCAGCCACTGGTGCCCATTGGCGGCCCCTTGTTCACCGTGCAGCGGACGCGTGAGGGTCAGACGGACGGCGATTTGTGGGGCGCCGCGCTGAAGCTGGCCGTGGACAGCGGGCTCGGACGCTTCACCGCCACGACGAGCCACACCCGCTGGACACTTGACCCGTACGACAATCAGCTGGTGCTCCCGCCGTCGCTGGATTCGCGGCTCACCCAGGAACAATCCGCGTGGAACGAGGAGCTTCACCTCACGTCCGCTCCCGGCGCTCCGACGGCCTGGCATGTCGGCGCCTGGTTTTCCGAAACTGACGGGGAAGGCACCGTTCGCCGGGAGCTGACGGGGCTCTTCCCGATCGAAGGCTCCTCCTTTGCGCTCACCACGCGCACGCTCGCGCTCTTTGGCGACGCGACCTTTGTCGCCGGCGACTGGCAGCTGAAACCCGCCTTGCGCCTCGAGCAGGTGCGCCGCGAATTCAGCCGCGTGCAGACCGTTCCCGGACCGTCCCGCGCCACGGCCGACGCCCGCTTCGACGCCGTGCTCCCGAAGCTCACGGCCATTCGTGCGCTGTCCCCGGCCACGCGCTTCACGACGTCGATCGGCGTGGGCCGCAAGCCGGGTGGCTGGTCGGCGTACACCGATGATCCCGACCTCGCCCGCTTCCGCGCGGAAAGGGCGATCGCGTATGAGGCGGGCATGGACACCTGGCTGGCGAACCGGACGGTGAACCTCGCCGTCCGCGTCTTCGACTACGAGATCAACGACTACCAGATCGAGCGCTCCTTCAATCCGGTGGATTACCTCGTGGTGAACGCGCCCCGGGCCCGTTCGCGCGGCGGCGAGATCGAGGCGCTCTGGCGCGTGACGCCGGGCCTGACCGTGACGGCCACCGTGGGCGTGACCGACACGACGCTGCGGCGCTTTACGGATCCGTTCACCGGCACCCGGTACGACGGCAACCGCGCGCCCTACACCCCCGACCATGATGCGCACCTGACTGCGGCGTACCGCGCGCCGGAAGGTTGGTTCGTTGCCGCGGACCTGACCGCCGTCGGTCGCACTTATTACGAAGAAGCCGAGGCAGCCATCTCCGCGGCACCCTCGCGGCTCACCGCCAGCGCCCAGCTCGGTTACGAAACCCCCCGCTGGCGCGTGACCGTCTATGGCGAGAACGTGACGGACGAAAACTACGTGACCCTCGTCATCCCCGGCATCGGCCACCAAGTGCCAGGCTCGCCGAGGACGTATGGGGTGGAAGTGGCCGTCAAGTGGTGAGCGCGGCAGCGGCGTGCAAAATCCCAAATCCCAGGGTCCAAGGGTCCAAAGGCCTGCTTTTGAAACCTGAGATTTTTTTGGGATTTGGACTTTTGGGATTTGGGATTTTCCCACTTGGGATTTCCCGCGCCTATTTGATCCCGATCACCAGCGCCGTCACCCGGGTGCCGTCGCTTACTTTGTCTCCAGGATAAACCACGAGCCTCTCGCCCGGCTCGAGCCCGCCCAGAATCTCGGTCTGCACACCGTTGCTGCGACCGACCTCGATCTCCCGCAGCCGGGCGCGTCCCCCGTCGATCACGAAGGTCTGCCAGCGACCGCCGCGCTGGAACAACGCCCCGGCGGGAGCCTGGAGCGCGTCCGGCTTTTCCCAGGTGACGATCCTTGCCTCCACCCGGTAGTTGTCGCCCAGCGTCGGCCGCTTCTCCAGCGGATCCGTGAAGTCCGCGATGACGTACACGCGCTGCTCTTCGACCCCCAGGGCCGAGATCTTGGTGAACGCGGACGGCTCGACCAGCCGCACGCGCGCCTGAAGCGGTTCGTCCCCGCCCCAGCGCTCCAGCAGCACGCGGGCGCCGGGCCGGATCGCCACGCCGTCGCGGGAAAGCACCTCGATGCGAACCTCCAGATCCGTCGGATCGCCCACCTCCATCAGCGGAAATCCCGCGGGAACCACGCGCGCGCTTTCCTGCATCACCCGCAGAATCCTGCCGTCGACCGGGGAGGTGATCACGAGCGGTTCCAGGGTCCGTGCCTCGCGGGGACCGGCGCCTGGAGCCGGTGAGCCCCGCGTGAGCATCGCGCGGGCCTGCTCCAGTTCAAATTCCGCGACCCGGGCGCCGAACTCGGCGGCGCGGGCTTCCTGGGCCGCCGTCTCCTGTCGCATCTGTGCCAGCTCGAACTCCTGCGGTGAGACGACGTTCTGCGCCTGGAGCTGCCGGTTCCGTTCGAATTCGGCCGCCGCGAGTTTTGCCGCCGCCACGGCGCGCGCGCGCTGCGCCTCGGCCCCATCCCGCGCCGCCGCGGCCGCCCGCACCCGGGCTTCGGCCTGGGCAAGGCTGCGCGCGTCGAGAAAATCAGCCCCGCTGGACTCCAGCGTCGCCAGCACGGTCTCGCCGGCTTTCACGGGCGCGCCCGCTTTCCAATCGATGCGCTGCAGCTGGCCGGCCACCGTCGCAGAGATCACGTAGCGATTCCTGACGCGGGTCATCCCCTCCTCGTCGACCGTCACCACGAGTGGTCCGCGGGTGACCGCGCCGGACTCGACCGGAAGCGCTCTCGGCCAGAGCCCCACGACGATCAGGGCGACCAGCAGCAGCCCGCCCAGCAGCGGCAACCGCCGCCGCCAGCCGGAAGGCTTTGGTTTAGGGGAAGGTGCGGGAGCTTTCATTCAGGCAGGGATCGAGCGCGGAGCGTCGGCGGTGAGCAAATCCCAAACGCCAAACGTCCAAACGCCAAAGAAATCTCAGGAACCAAGAAGCCAACCAAGCCTCGAACCTGCCGCAAAGGTTTCACGGATTGCCGGGATCGGCATTCGTGCCTGGTTTGGCATTTGATGATTGGGATTTATTTGGGATTTGGACTTTTGGGATTTGGGGTTTCCAGGTGACAGAGGAGCGATCAATCCAGCGCCTTCAATGCACTGACGAGATCGATCTCGCCGAGCTTCCGGCTGGCGAAGAGCGCGGACAAGGCGGACGCCGTGGCCACCACGAGAACCGCGAAGGCGTAGTTCGCAGGCGTCAGCACCAGCGGCAGCCGGACGGTTTCGGTGTTCACGCTGGTGATGATGCCGCGCGCGAACCCTGAACCCAGCAAAAGTCCGCACGGCAGGGCGATGGTCGTGAGGATGACCAGTTCACCCACCAGCACGGCGCCCACCTCGCGCTTCGTGAAACCGAGCACCCGCAGCGTCGCGAGCTCGCGCGCCCGTTCGGAGAGGGAGATGCGGGCGCTGTTGTAGATGATGCCGAACGCGACGATCGTGGCGAAGCTCATGTACATCTTCTGAATGAGGCCGATGCTCTGGGCGGTCGTTTTGCGGAAACCGTCGCGCAACGAGTCCTTGATCACGCAGCTTCCGATCCGCGGCGTGTTCTTCACCGCGTTCACGAACTCGGACCACCGACTCTTGTCGACCACGACGTGCGCGCCGTTGAGCCGATCGCCCTCGAGCAGCAGGCGGTTGAGCGCGTCGAGTTCCATATACGCAGCCGTGCCGGCAAAATCCTCGGCGAGACCGACCACCGGCACGCTGATCCTGCGCTCCTTGCCTTCCAGAACCTGGGCGACCACGACATCGCCGGGTTTGACGTTCAACACGCTGGCGAGCTTTGCCGACATGATGATCCCGCGCGCGGGTAGGGCCAATTGCCGCGGCTCGGCGTCGATGACGCGGCTGAGCGTTCCGCGCGCGGGCAGCCCCTGGATCATCAGCCGCCGCGAAATCGGACCGGCGCGCAATTCCACGGGCACATGGCGAAACGGCTCGGCATGGACCACCCCGGGCATGGACTTGAAGTCCGCGATCGCGCGCGCCGGGCCCGGCTCGACGAGGGAAAGCGTTACCGTCTGCCGCTGCACGACGTCCCATTGGAAATCGATCACGTACGCGATGCCGTCGCGGAAGGAGTTCGGGACAATCAGGATCCCCGTCGCCAACGCGAGCGCCACGCAGGTCAGGAAGCTCCGCACCGGGCGGCGCTCGATATTGCGCATGGCCATGCGCGTCGCGGGGCTGAACCAGTTTGCGATGCCGGCGCGTTCGGCGAGCGAAGCGCGGAAGCTGGCCGGAGCCTCCGGGCGCATCGCCTCGGCCGGCGGCAGGTTCACTGCGCGGCGCACCGCGCCCGCGACGCCGACAAAGGCCGCCATCGCACTGACGAATGTCGCCGCCACCAGCACCCGCGTATCCAGGGCGAAGTCGAGATGCGGGAAGCGGAAGAAGAGGTGGTACATCGTAACGAGCCGGCCGCCGAGCATCACCCCGGCAATGCCCCCGAGGAGCGTGCCCACCACCACGATCGCGAGGGAAAACTTGAAATAGTGGGCGCCGACCTGCCGGTTGCTGAAACCGCACGCCTTGAGCATCGCGATCTGCTCCCGTTGCAACGTGATCTGGCGGCTCATCACCGAGTTCGTCATGAATGCGGCGACGCTCAGGAACACCATTGGGAAGGCGACCGACAGCGCCTGCAGGATCCGCAGCTCGTCGTCCAGCCGGCGATGCGAGGGATGATCGTTCCGGCCATAGGCGCCCCGCCCGCCGTAGGGCTCGATGATGCGGTCCACCGCCGCGATCACCTCCGATGCCGACGCGCCGGGGGAAAGTGCCAGGGCCACGGAGTTGAACGCACCGTACATCTGAAACGCGGTGGCGAGTTCGCGGTAGGGCATCCAGAACACGCCGTAGGTGCGGTTGTCCGGCAGGGCGGCACCTGGCGGGGCCTCGAACACGAACTCCGGCGACAGCACGATCCCGGAGATCCGGAACTCCTGCTTGGCTCCGTTGAGGACGGCCGAAATGCGATCGCCGGGCTGCAGACCATGCGACTCCGCGAAGGCCTCGCCGGCGGCAAATTCACGTCGGGTGGTGCTACCCTGGGGCAGCCGGCCGCTCCGCACGTAGGGCTGGTTGAGCAACGGCTCGCCGTAGTCCGGCAGGGAGTTGATCAGGCCGGTCGCCGGCTCCGCCAGACCCGGGACGTCAAGCGTGACATGCGCCACGATGCCCGTCTGCACCGCGGCGACTCCCGGGATGGCCGCCAGTTCGTCCCCCACGGAATTGGGCGCCCGTTTCAACCGTGCGAACACCTCCGCGAAATGATGCTGCTCGTAGTAGATGTCGCGCGTGACCTCGAGCGACAGGATCAGCGACCGCGTCGTCACCATCATCGCGAGCCCGCACCCCATCACCAAAGCCACCGCCAGCGCCTGCGATTTCAGCGCCCGCAGGTCACGGAGGAGTTTGCGATTCAGCAAAGACATCAACGCAGTGGGCCACAGAGATCACGGAGCTCCGACACAGAGTTCACAGAGGCCGCCCATTGATTTCGCCCGTCTCGGGTGGGAGTGGACCCAATGTAGCGGAGAGCGCCAGCGAGTCGGTGCCTTAGTGGTTCTGCGCCTGGTGCCATGTCTTGGTTTTTCTCTGTGTCCTCTGTGTCGGAGCTCCGTGACCTCTGTGGCGAAGATCGGGTCTCACCATTCCAGCTCCCGGACCGACCCGCGCTTCGTGTTCTCCCTCACCTGTGTCAGCCGGCCGTCCGACATGGTGAAGACGCGGTCAGCCATGCCGGCGATGATGGCGTTGTGGGTGATGATCACGGCGAGCGTACCGAGCTCGCGATTGATCTGTTCGATGGCCTCGAGGACCGTGATGCCGGTGCGGACGTCGAGGGCGCCCGTGGGCTCGTCGCAGAGCAGGACCTCCGGCCGTTTCGCAATGGCGCGGGCGATGGCCACCCGCTGTTGTTCGCCGCCGGAAAGCTGGGCCGGGAAATGGTCCATGCGGCCGGCAAGATCGACCATGGCGAGCGCCTCCTCCGGGGCCATCGGGTTCTGCGCGATCTCCGCGATCAGTGCGACGTTCTCGCGCGCGGTGAGGCTGGGGATCAGGTTATACGCCTGGAATACAAACCCGACCGAATCGCGGCGGAATTGGGTCAACTCCGCCTCGTCGGCCGCCCCCAGGTCCCAGCCCCGGTAGTGCAGGTGTCCGCGAGTGGGGGAGTCGAGTCCCCCCAGCTGGTTCAACAGCGTGGATTTCCCGCTGCCGGAAGGCCCCAGCAGGACGACCAATTCATGGCTGTACAGATCGAAATCGACGCCCGCGAGCGCCGCCACCATCGCCTCGCCTTCGCCGTACGTGCGCGTGAGGCCCCGCACGCTGAACAACAGCGTGCGATCGGCGGAGTGCAGGTGGGTGGGCAAAGTCGGCGCGGACACGGGCGGAGGTGGGCTCCTAAGGAGAACCATCCGGAGCCGGAGGGAAAGCTATCCCTGAAACGACCACAAAGCGGGGTTGGGTTTCCGGTTTCGTCGTAGCGCCGGCTTCAGCCGGTAACCGTTTTCGGTCCAATTCTTACAGGAGGAAACAGAGAAAGCAGAGGCCCTGGACACGCGAGCGGGTGTTTTTCGACATTTCCACCGCCCTGAGGGAGCGGCTGACAGTAAAGGGAGTTGGCTAATTGCGAGGAATGCTGTCCTTTGGATGACGTTTTCCGCGGTGCACGAGCCTCCTCCGCTTTCTTCCTCACCCCCGCCGCCTCCGCCTTCGGCGCCTGTCCCGCCGGAGGCGGCGGCTGCCCGCGAGATGCCCGCGGCCCTCGGGCCGCAATCGGGCGAAGGGCAGGCCGCCGCCACCCCGCACGCGCCGCCACCCACGGACGATTCGCGGGTGACGCCTGCGCCCGTGACGTCCCTCTCACCCCCACCGGCGGAGCACCGTTTTCGGTTTCACGGGACGGCCGAGGAGTTCTTCCGCATCTGGATCGTCAATACGCTGCTCACCCTCCTGACGGCGGGGATCTTTTTCTCCTGGGCGAAGGTGCGACGGCGGCGCTACCTGCGTGGATCCACCGAACTCATGGGCCACCGCTTCGATTATCGCGCGGATCCCCGGCGTCTGCTGGTCGGTCACCTGCTGGTCGCGGCCTTTTTCGTGACCTACAGCCTCTTCGGGACGGTGTACCCGGTGTTGCGCTGGGCGGCCCTGGCCGTCGGTGTCCTGGTGTTTCCCTGGGTGATCGTACGCTCCCTCGCCTTCAATGCGCACAACACCCTGTACCGGGGACTGCGGTTTCGTTTCCAGTCGTCCCTGACGCCGGCCACCATCGTCTACCTGCTCTACCCTCTCGCCTTGGGCGCTGCCGTCTGGTTCGCGATCAAAATCCATCCCTCGCTGGCGGTTCTCGTCGTGGCCGTTTGGTATCCCCTGTGGAACTGGGCCAAGCGCCGGTTCGTTGTGTCGGGCCATCGCCTGGGCACCGCTTATTTCTCCTGCCAGCCTCAGGCTCGAAGATTCTACACGGCATATGGGTTTGCCGGCGGAATCCTGATCGCGGTCGGCCTCCTCACCGCCCTGCTGCTGGGTTTTGTGGTTGCCGCGATCACCAAGTCCGGGGTGGAAGCCGACTCGAGTTCGTGGTTCATCATGGTGCCGCTGCTTGCGATCTACGGCATCGGCTGGTGGCTGGCCCGGGCCTACATCTATTCACGACTCTTCAACCACGTCTGGAACCACACCCGGCTCGACGAACATCGCTTCGTCGCGACGATGGCCCCCGATCGCTGGCTCAGCCTCCAGCTGGTCAACCTCTTCGCGATTGTGGGGTCGCTGGGGCTGCTTTACCCCTGGGCCGTCGTCCGCTCGCTGCAGTATGCAGCCTCCTGCCTCGCTTTCGTGCCCGCCGGCGACATCGACTCGCTCAGCCGGCTGGAAGCCTCGGCCGGCAGCGCAACAGGCGATACCGCCGCGGAGTTCGCCGGCTTCGATTTCGGCTTATGAGCGCGCTCCACGGCACCTACTTCAACGGCGAGCGTCTGGGCGGTGAGCCTGTGACCCTCGAGCGCACGGAGACGGATGTGCTGCGGATCACGACGCCCTCGGCGGCTTGGGAAGTTCCCTTCGTGGACGTCAGGTCAAGCGATCGTCTGGGCTCGACCGCGCGCTTTCTCTATCTGCCCGGTTCGGCGGTGGTGGAGACGCAGGACAACGACACGGTGGATGCGTGGCTGGCGTCCGCCCGTCGTGGTCGCATCGTGGCCGCGATCCATTACCTGGAGTCGCACCGGCTCATCACGGGCATCGGGTGCGCGTTCCTGGCGTTCGTGATCGCGCTCGCGATCTACTTCGTTCCACCACGGCTGGCGGCGGCAGTGGCGCTTCGGGTGCCGCCGGCGGTGGACGAGCGGGCCGGCGCGGCCGCCCTGGCGGCGTTGGATGGGTATTTCGCCCCGTCGGTCATGACGGCGGACGACCGCCAGCGTGTCCTCGCGCAGCTCGAGCGCGTGGTCGGGGCGGAGGCGCTCCCCAGGTACCGGGTGGAGTTTCGAGCGATGCCGGGAGCGCCCAACGCCTTTGCATTGCCGGGCGGAATCATCGTGGTGGCCGACGAAGTGCTCACCCTTGGCGCGACCGACGATGAGCTGGCGGCCTTGCTCGCGCATGAGGTCAGTCACGTGCAGCGCCGCCACGGCCTCCAGACGGTTCTGCGTAACTCGTTCGCGCTCCTGATCGTCAGTGGAGTGACGGGCGACCTTTCGGTGCTCACCTCCTTCGCCGCCGCCCTGCCGCTGACCGTCCTGACCAACGGCTACGCCCGAGACCTCGAGCGGCAGGCGGACGCGGATGCGCTCGTCACGCTGCGCCGGCTCGGCGTGCCGACCAAGAGTTTCTCCAGTCTGCTCCAACTGCTGGAAACGGCCGGTGAGGGTCGAAGCCCTGCCAGGCGAAACGTGCCCGCGTACCTGCGCACGCATCCTGCGACCGATGAGCGTCAAGCGATGTTCGGCGCGCTTTCTGCCGGCGAAGCGGCCGCGCAGAGCACGTGGCGGCGGCCGAACGTCGAAGTCGCCTCACAGCGGGCTGCGGAAAAGCTCGCGCGGGAGGCGGCCCGGGCACAACGGCCGGGACCGCCGCGACCGGTTCAGGTCTGGCGCCCGAATCAGAAACGCGTGCTGATGGAGCCGGCGGGAGGGTTTCCCAAAGCGGATACGAAACCCGTCGCCCTGAAACAGGACCCGCCCGAGTACCCCCAGGCCGCCCGCCGGGACGGCCGCGAAGGCGAGGTGGTCGTCGAGTTCATCGTCGATGAGGCGGGAGAGGTTCACACCCCCCGCATCGTGCGTTCCAGCGACCCGATGTTCGAGGCGCCCGCCCTCGCCGCCGTGGCGGATTGGAAGTTCAAACCCGGGCGCCTCAACGGCGTCGCGGTTCCGGTCCGCATGCAGGTGCCCGTCGCGTTCGCGCTTAACCAGGAGCCGCCGCCAAAGCCGGCGTCGGCAGCGCCAGAGCACTAGCCGGCGCTTTGGGTTTCGAGTTCTGCTTCGCCGTAGCGCCGGCTTCAGCCGGTAACCGTTTTCGGTCCAATTTCTACAGGAGGGAACAGAGAAAACAGAGGCCCTGGACACGCGAGCCCTACTCGCTGCCGGGAGGGCCTTCCGTCCCTTCCGTCCCTTTGGTCCCTTCCCTCCCCTAATCGATCCGCAGCGCGACCAGCGGGTCGATCGCGGCGGCCCGCCTGGCCGGCAGGTAACTCGCCAGCGCGCCCACCGCGAGCAACACCACGGCGACGGCGGCGTACACCACCGGCTCCGTTGGCGACACGTCGAAGAGCAGGCTCGTCATCGTGCGGCTCAGGAGCCATGCCCCGACCAGGCCGATTGCGAGCCCAATGCCGGTCTTCCAAAGCCCCTGCTTCAGGATGAGCTCGATCACCTGCGACCGCGTCGCCCCGATCGCGCCACGAATGCCGATCTCGCGCGTCCGCTGTGATACGTCGTACGCGAGCACGCCATAAATGCCGAGCGCCGACAGAAACACGGCGAGCGCCGCGAAGCTCACCAGCAGCAGCATCACCGCACGCCGATTGTCGAACGAAGCATCCATTCGCTCGGCCAGCGGACCCACCTCCACGAGCGGAATCGCGGGGTCGATCGCCCGCAGCTTCTCCCGCATCACCGCGATCACTTCCGCAGTGGGCCGCGTGGTCTTGAGGAAAACCGTCAACCCACCCGGCCGTCCGCGCATCGGCTGGTAAATGAACGGAATCCCCGAGCGGTCCTCCACGCCGTTGTGGGGCACGTTGCGCACCACGCCCACGATCGTGGGCCAGTCCGCGTCCTTTTCCGGGCGCGATCCGAACGTGAACCGGCCGCCCAGCGCCGAGCCCTTGGGGAAGAACTTCTTCGCGAACGCCTCGTCCACGACGTACACCCGCGCGTCCTTCATCTCCGTTTCCTGGAAGAACCGACCCTCGACGAGCTGCAGCCCCAGCGTTTCAAGGTAGTCGGGTGTCACCGCGACGCGGTAGGCGCCCGGCTGCGGCGACCCGGCCGGCAGCGGGTCTTCGGCCAGCGTGAGCGCGTTGATCGGCAGCCCGCCCTGGAACGGGGTGGAGAACGACAGCGCCACCGAAGCCACCCCGGGGATCTCGCGCAACTGCTGCCGGAGCCGTTCCTGAATGCCCGTCGCCGCGTCGTCGGTTTTCCGATACGAAGCGGGCAGGGCGATGCGTCCCATCACCACGCCGTCGGCGGTGAAGCCCGGGTTGACCTTGAGCGCCTGGGCAAAGCTCCGGATCAGCAGCCCGGCCCCGGTCAGGAGCATCAGCGCGACCGAGACCTGGGCGACGACCAGCACGCTGCTCAACAGGCGCACGCCCCGCCCCGCCGACGCGCCCCGCGAACTCCGTTGAATCAGATCGTTGAGGTTCGTGCGCAGCAGGTGGCTGGCCGGCACCAGCCCGATTGCCACGCCGACGACCACCGTCAGCACGACCGCAAACGCGAGCACCCGCGCATCCAGCGCCATCGGCAGCGCCTGGGGCAGCATCGTCAGCAGGTAGTGGTTGATCGCCTTCAGCGCGCCCCAGGCCAGGCCGATGCCGAGCACGGCGCCCGCCCCGGTCAGCACCAGGCTTTCCATCAGCATCAGGCGGACGATGGCCCACCGGGTGGCCCCCAGCGCGTGGCGCACCGCCAGTTCCGCCAGCCGCGAGTTGGCGCGCACCAGCAGGAGATTCGCCACGTTGACGCACCCGATCAGCAGCACGAACGCCACCCCGCCCTGCAGCAGAAAGAGCGTCGCGCGCACCGGCTCCACGCGCTGCGCCAACAGACTCCCCGCCGTCTCCACGATGCCCGACCGATCCATGAACGTGCGAACCGGCGGTGGCGCCGCATCATAGTACCGCTTGGTGAACATCCCCGCCTCCGCCGCCGCCTGCTCCGGCGTCACGCCCGGTTTCAGCCGTCCATAAAGAAACGTGTTCAGCGCATAACGTGCGCCCGACGTCTCGGCCGCCGGCGGCCACGCGAGCGGACGCAGAAACTTCACCCGCGCATCCATCGCCTCCAGCGCCCGCGGCGCCACCCCCACGATCGTGTGCGGCGTCTCGTCGACCCGCAGCGTCTTGCCGATCACCTCCGGGTCTTCCTTGTACTGCGCCTCCCAGAATGACTGGGTCAGCACCACCACGTGGTTCGCGTCGGGCTTGTTCTGCTCCAAGGTGAAAAACGTGCCCAGGATGGGCTGCAGCTTCAGGACCTCGAAAAAGTCTGCGGTCACGGCCGCTGACGACAGCCGCTGGGTATTGCCCTCCTCGCCGACCAGCGACTCCCCCGGACCCCAAAGCCCCACGGCCTCGTAGGACTGGGCGTTCTGCCGGTAATCGAGGTACTGCACGACATTGCTCGGCATCTTGGGCAGCCCCGCTTTGACGGCCGTATCGTAGATCTCCACCAGCCGCCCCGACTCCGAGAAGGGCAACGGCTTCAACATCAACGAGTACACCATCGAGAAGATGGCCGTGGTCGTGCCGATGCACAGCGCGAGCGTCGCAAGCGTGGCCAGCGTCAAGCCCTTGCTCCTGCGCAATTGGCGCACCGCCGCGCGGACGTCGCCGCCCAGTCCGCCCAACCACCGGGAGCCGCGATCGGCTTGCGTTGGACGTGACGACGACGGGTCCGGTTCGACGGAGGAAACGTGCGAATGCATGCGAAAAGGGTGGGGGTGGGTGGGGGCAGGGGCAGGTCCCGGGAACAAGGCAGCGCCGAGGAGGCCGCACCCCGGTTGGCGGAGCGGACTTACTTATAAACCAAAAAAACCCGCAAAGTTACAAAGGATTTTCCGACGCTGCGGGGTTGATTCCTGGGACGCCGCCTTCCCGGCGGCAAAACACCTTGTTTCGACCTCCCCCACCGATTTACTCGCGCCAAAGGAGTTAACCCCCATGAACCTTCCTTCCCGCCGGGCATTCCTGCTCCGCCCCCTGCGTCGCCCCTCCGTCCTCTGCCTCCTCGCCCTGGCCCTCACCGCGCCCCTCCAGGCCGCCGCCCCCGTGGTCTCGGTGTTCTCGCGGGCCATGAATGGCTACACGCGCCAGCTCACCCCGGACGGCAGCTTCAAGCCCGAGAGCTTCACCTTTGCCCAGGGCGAGCGTTTGTCAGGTCAGCTCGCCGATCCCTCGATCGACGAGATGCCGTTCCTCCACGTGGCCCAGGCGGTTTCCGACGCCATGCGCACGCAGAATTACGTGCCGGGCGTGAAGCCGGAGGAGACGGACCTGATGATCTACGTCTCGTGGGGGACGACCACCGGTTCCGACAACGGCCGCTTTACCGGCGGTTACGACCAGCTCGCCGCCGCCATGCGCGCCGGCCAGCTCATCTCGAATCAGTGGGGCCAGCTCGAGAGCCAGGCGCAGGTCGACCTCTTCCTCACGCTGAACGGCGTCAACAACGAGGCGCGCGACCGCAATAATTTCGTCAACGCCAGCATCCTCGGCTACAACCACGACCTCCGCGACGCCAGCTTCATGAAGATGTACGCGACCGGTTTCGCCACGGACGTGATTTCGGAAGTCGAGGAAGACCGCTATTTCGTCGTCCTGCGCGCGTTCGACATGAAGACGCTGGTGAAGGAGAAAAAGATGAAGCAACTCTGGGAAACCCGCTTCAGCATCCGCCAGTTCGGCCACCGTTTCGACCGCGCGCTGCCGGCGATGTCCAGGTACGCCTCGCGCTTCTACGGCCAGGACATTGGCCGCCTCGTCCGCCAGCCCATGCGCAGCACCGACATCCGTGTCGGCCCCGTCACCGAAGTCGGGCAGGACTGAGCACGGCGCTTGGGATTTGAGATTTGAAATTTGAGATCTGAGATTGGCGTAGCGAAGAGCGCCAGCGATTCAAAATCTGTGTAGCGAAGAGCGCCAGCGATTCGAAATCAGGCGCCGCACGACAGGCTGTGGGCTACAATCCGTCGGCAAAGCTGTAATCTACGAACCCGCTGATCGACTCGCTGGCGCTCCTCGCTACCTCCAGAAAGCTGCGGGTTTCGACGTATCGAAGAGCGCCAGCGATTCGAAATCGGGCGCCGCAGGGCAGGCGGTAGGCTACAATCCGTCGGCAAAGCTGTAATCCACGAACCCGCTGATCGACTCGCTGGTGCTCCTCGCTACCTCCAGAAAGCTGCTGGTTTCGACGTAGCGAAGAGCGCCAGCGATTCGAAATCAGGAGCGGCAGGACGGAGCGATAGGCGGCAGGCATCGCTCCGTGAGCAGAGTCGCAACACCAGGCGTGCGCACGACCCACGCGGAAAGCCGGATCGCTTCGACTGCCGCGATCTCAAATCTCAAATCTCAAATTTCAAATCCCTCCTGCAGCCGCGACCGAAGATTGCGGCGGGTTGGGCGGTGCCCAAGCTTCCCCGGCTGTGAACTGCGCTATCCATGCCATGACCGCCGCCGATATCCCTGCCGCCCGTGCCTTATGGGCGGACGCCGAGGGCATTGAAATTGCGGAGGGCGACAGCCCTGAGCAGCTCGTCCACTTTCTCGAGCGCAACCCTGACCTGAGCACCGTGGCCGTGGCCCCGGACGGCAAGCTTGTCGGCGCCGTCCTGTGTGGTCACGACGGCCGCCGCGGCTGGGCCTATCATCTCGCCGTCCGCTCTGATCGTCGGGGTCAGGGCGTGGGCCGTGCGATCATGCAACGCTCGCTGGCGCGCCTCAAAGGGCAGGGAATCGAACGAGCCCTGCTCTTTGTCGCCGCCGACAACGAACCTGGTCGCCGCTTCTGGCTCCGCGAAGGCTGGGAGCCAATGCCCTTCGCCCTGCCGATGGGAATCGATCTGTAAGGGCTCTGAGCAGGGAGCGCCCGATCCTGACCCATCCATTGCACAGGAGGAAACGGAGAGAACGGAGCGCTTCCTCTTAGTCGGCGGTCAAGCGGCGCGTCGCGCCCAGCTCAAATCTCAAATTTCAAATCTCAAATCTCAAATGCCCCGCGCAGCGGGGCTAGTGGGCCGACTGGGATTGGCGCCTGCGGCGTCGCTTCGCGATCGCGCAGCGCGCGCCCCATCTCCCTCGCAGACTCGGTCGTCGAACCCAGGTTCTCATCCCAATCGCTTCGCGCAACGACCTCCATCTCAAATCTCAAATTTCAAATCTCAAATTCCCCGCGCAGCGGGGCTAGTGGGCCGACTGGGATTCGAACCCAGACTCAAAGGATTATGAGTCCTCTGCTTTAACCGTTAAGCTATCGGCCCGTAAGGGTGGAGGTCACGGTGTCTCAGGTTACAAGCGAGTCAATGCGCCGGAACCTACACGATGCGCCTGCGCCGACCGGCCGACTGGGGAGGGACTGCGCGATTATCTCCGGCAGCGCTTCCACCTGGTCTACAGCGGCTACGGCGCCACGGATTTGGAGATCGGGATCGCCGGCGAGACCCCGGCAGCCGTCGCCATCCGCCGGCTCGCCTGGAAGGATCCCGCGGTCAAGGCCGCCCTCTTCGGGCCGGATTCACGGCTGCCGATGGTGTTTCAGTACAACCCGCTGATGCATCACATCGAGGTAAACGAGCACGGCGAACTGCTCTTCACGATCACCCGCGGCTCGGTGCTGTCACCGCGCATCCGTTACAACGTCCACGACGAGGGAGGCGTGGCCCGGTTCGACGAACTCGAGGCCCGGCTGCATGCCCTGGGTTACGAGCTGCGGGATTTGGTGCAGTCCGGCGGCAAAGCGCTGCGCCTGCCATTCCTTTGGGTCTATGGACGGCGGGACAGTACCGTCAGCGTCATGGGCGCGAATATCTATCCCGAGGACCTGGAGCAGTGCCTTTATGCCGAACCGGAGCTCGCGCGCATCACCCGCTCGTTCTGTCTGTCGCTGACCGAACGCGACGCCCAGGTGCGTCCCCGCTTCCTTTTCGAAATCGAAACCGAGCCGTCGAATGCGCTCAAGGATAGGTTCGCGCAAGCCATGGTGCGGCGATTATCCGAGTTGAACGCCGACTTCCGCGAAGCGCTCCACGAATATCCGGAAACGCTGCAGCCCGACATCGAACTGCACGCGATCGGCGCCGGGCCCTTCGCCGCCAACTCCAACCGGATCAAACAAGCCCGTTTGCTCAAGCCCATGGAAGCAGCTGCGCCGTGAACGGGGGGACGCGGCTGCCCGGTTATCGTTCTAAAACGGCCCTCCTCTCCGGTTCCTCCGTTGTCTCCTGTAAAAACGTCCGAGGCTTGTGGGTTGCCGCCACCCCGGCCGCTCGCGTTCGGCTTAGGCATCTGCAATCTGAAATTTGAAATCCCAAGCCCATGCTCGAACTCACCCCCCAGGAACGTGATGAAGTCACGCACTCGCTGAAACGTTTCTTTCAGGAGGAAATGGACGAGCCGCTCGGCGACCTGCGCGCCCGGCTGCTGCTCGACTACGTCCTCAAGGAAATCGCCCCGCTCGCCTACAACCGCGGCGTCCAGGACGCGGACCGCTTCCTCCGCCAGCGGCTCGAAGACCTGCCGGCCACCTGCTTCGAACCCCCGCTGACCTACTGGCCCCTGAAGCGAAAGCGGTAGGACAAGCGGTACGCGTGAGGCGTTGCGCGGTCGGCGGTAGGCTAGGCTGGCAGCCATTCTGCAGGGAAAAGCGGATCGAAAACGGTACCGGCTAAAGCCGGCGCTACGATGACTCACATCTGTCAGCTCTCAACCCTGCGCTCACAACTTTGCCCGCGGCGCAGCCGGCCAGATCGACTCGCTGGCGCTCCTCGCTACATCCAGAAGACGCCTGGATTTCCATGTAGCGAAGAGCGCCAGCGATTCGAAATCAGGAGCCGCAGGAGGGAAGCGACAGGCTGCAGGCTTCAATCCGTCGGTGGAACCGCGCTTCACGCGCCGGCCGGATCGACTCGCTGGCGCTCCTCGCTACATCCAGAAGGCGCCTGGATTTCCATGTAGCGAAGAGCGCCAGCGATTCGAAATCAGGGACCGCAGGACGGAAGCGACAGGCTGCAGGCTTCAATCCGTCGGTGGAACCGCGCTTCACGCGCCCGCCGATCGACTCGCTGGCGCTCCTCGCTACACCCAGAAATCGCCTGGATTTCCATGTAGCGAAGAGCGCCAGCGATTCGAAATCAGGAGCCGCAGGACGGAAGCGACAGGCTGCAGGCTTCAATCCGTCGGTAGAACCGCGCTTCACGCGCCCGCCGGATCGACTCGCTGGCGCTCTTCGCTACATCCAGCTCACTGGAGTCGAAGCTTACTCCACTTCGTACAGTTCGATCAGCGCGACCCCGGTGCCGCCGCCCACGCCGCTGACCTGTGCCGAGTAAAGTCCGGGGGCGAGCGTCACGAGGAGCGCGGCGTCGGTCGAGTAACTGTGCTGCAGCATGGACGCGTAGGTGGCGTCAAACGCGCGAAAAAGCGCCGTCGTGCCGCCCCAATTGTCATTCTCCGCGATGGCCGTGCTGCCGCGGTACACCGTAAGCCTGGGATCGAGCAACGCGCCGGAGACTCCGTATTGCTGCAGGCTCGGCCCCACTCCGCGGATCAGGAATGTCTTGCTGGTGGAGCCCGTCACCACGAACCCGGCGATCAGCACGCCATCGCCCGTGCCGACCTGCGCCCGCGTGGAAACGTTCACCAGCCGCGGACGCGCGGGGTCGTTCGTGCCCGCGTCGTACAACTCGACGAGGGCGACGCCGTTGGTGCCTTTGGCGTCCACGCGGACCGAATATAGTCCCGAACCCAGCGCGAGCGACAACGCGGCGCCGCGCGAGGTGGCCGGGAGGGGAAACGCCTGCAGGCGGCTGAACGTGGCCGCCAACTCTGCGCCACCGCCCCAATCCTCGTTGCTCGCCACGGCGCGGCCGGAGGGGTCCAGCAGCGCGATCGCCGGATCGGACAGGGCATTGGCGACGCCGTAACCCGCGAGCGTGGGTCCGACGCCCCGGATCAACAGGGGCCGGGTGACGTCCTGGCCTCCGCCGCTGAGCACCAGGCCGACGAGCAGGGTCTGCGCGCCGCTGGCGGCCTGGCTGCGAATGGAGAGATTGGTGATCCGGCCGGGGTCTGCGCTGGCGGTCGACTGGAGCGTGGCGACCTGCGAGTCGATCCGGCCGAGACCGTTGCCGATGGCCACCGAATAGTTGCCCGCATCCGCCTCCGTGGTGTGGCGCAGCCACAGGGTGGATTCATTGGCGCCGGCGAGGGCGCGACCGTCACGCATCCACTGATACGTCAGCCCCGGCCCCGTCGCCAGGGTGGTGAACACCGCGCTGGCGCCGGGAGTCACCGTGTGGGAATCCGGCTGCTTCGCGACGGCCAGGTGCGGATCGGCGCCGCCGGGCAGGTACGTGCCCCGCATGATCCGGCCGCCCCCGGTCTCGTTGCAGAACACCCCGCCGCTGGGGTCGATCGCGAGGCCGCCGACCGAGGAACCGATCGACCGAACCGTCACCGCCGTCTGCCCGGGGACAATGCGCTGCAGCACGGAGGTGCCCCCTGCCCAGACCACGCCCGCCGCGTCGACCGCCAGGACGTTGTAGATCCGCGCGGGATCCAGGCCCCCGCCGTCGCCGCGTCCGACATCGAGCGTGGCGGGGTTGCTGCCGGGACCGACGATCGTGGTCACCACGCCGGCCGGCGTGACTTTTCGGATACGGTAAAGGTCCGCCACCAGAAGATTGCCCGCGGGGTCCAGGGCGAGTCCGGACGGGCTCGCGAACACCGCCTCGCCGCCCACCCCATCGCGGACGGCGTCCGTGCCCGGCCGGCCAGCGAGGGTGCGGACGATCCCGTCGGGGGAGATGACGCGGATGACGCGGTTCTGGTTGTCGGCGACGTACAGGTTGCCCGCCGGATCCCGCGCGAGGCCGCTGGGCCCGTCGAACCGGGCTGTTGCCGCCGCGCCCTCCACATAGCCGGCGCTGCCGTCGCCCGCCACGGTGGAAACCTCTCCGGAGGGGGTGATCCTCCGCACCGCGTGGTTGAGGACATCGGCCACGTAGACGTTGCCTGCCGGATCCAGCGCGAGGGCGACGGGGAATCTGAATTCTGCCGTGGTACCCGGACCATCCACGAAGCCGCGCTGACCCGGGCGGCCGGCAAGCGTGGTGATGGCGCCACTGGGCGCAATCCGGTACACGGCGTGGGACGAATCGGCGAGGAAGAGCGTGCCGTCCGCCGCGCGCGCCAACCCGCGCGGCTCGACGAACTGGCCCACGCCGTTGGCCTGCTCGGTGACGGACAGCGATGGCCCGATCAGGATGGAAAACGAACGCGACACGCTGCCGGCGGCGTTGCGGGCTTCGATGGTGAAGGAACCGGCGTCGGCCGTCCTGGCGATCGGCACGGTGAACGTGGCCCGCGTCTGCACGTGGTGGCTGACCGCCGGCACGATGCCGGTCGGCGTGCCGTTGCGTGACAAAGTGAAGGTGGTGCCATCGTCCACGGAGCCCTCGAGCGTCATTTCCAGCGAAACCAGATCGCCGGGCTGAACGATGCGCGTCGCCGGCGCGGACACCACCACCGGCGGCTTGACCTCGCTGCGCAACGGGAACTCGACCAGGAACCCGGAAAGCACGACGACCGGCACGCCGTTGGTCGCTTCTGCGACGGAGAGGCCCATGAAGGCCAGCCCGCCGATGAGCGGTTCGTTGAACGGCACGGGGCCGGCGACGCGGCTGGTGAAGAAGGGCGGATCTCCCGCGTCATTGTCCCATACCAGGGAGCCGTCCGGCCGCTCGATCGCCAGGACGAGCAGGTCGTACTGCGACGTGCCGGTAATCGGTTCCCAACGCGGCGCCGGGTACGCGGTGGGCCAGTGCTGCAGTTCGTCGAAGTTGGTGATTCTGACCGGCGAGCGGCGGGCGGGATAGGTGAGCGTGAACGTCGTGGTGGTGTTCTGGGTGCCGCCGGTGACGCGCAGGGTGTACGTGCCGTTCGGGAAGCGCGCGTCGAGGGTGGCCGCGTTGGCCGCGCTGAAGTCGTAGCTGTAGGAGTGGTCGGGCTCGCGCTGGAGCGCGTAGGTGGCGCCGCCCGGCACCTGGAGTTCGACCTTGGCGCCGCTGGCGGGGGTGGCGTCGAAGTCCACGAGGACGGAGAAATCGTCGGAGACGTACTGGAGTTCCGTGGCGTTCACCTGCCGGTAGGCGGGTGCCTTGCCGATCAGAACGGAGGCCGGCACCTGGCCGACGGCGGCGGAGACGGCGCAGAACAGAACGCACAGGTAAAGGCGAAGGCAGGGCATCGCGCTCATTGTCTCAATCGCGTTGCTGCCGGCAAGCGAACTTTGGAGGCCACGGGTGTAGCGAGGAGCGCCAGCGAGTCGATCAGCGGGCGCGTGGGCCCGGCCCTACCGACGGATTGAAGCCTGCAGCCTATCGCTCCGTCCTGCGGTCCCTGATTTCGAATCGCTGGCGCTCTTCGCTACGTCGAAATCCAGGCGCTTACTGGGTGTAGCGAGGAGCGCCTGGAGTTCAGAGCCTCCCGCCTACAGCTCCCAGCCGGGCGCGTACTCGCGCGTCCAAAGCTTCGCAGCCTCGGCATCACCAAGGATGTGGCCGTTGGTCGGGTCGGTCTTCAGCGGACGGCCCACGCGGTGCGCGATGTTGCCGAGCTGTCCGAGCACCGTGCTGCAATGGCCTTCGGTGATCGGCGACGTGAGTTTTCCGTTGCCGCGAATCGACTGGATGAAGTTCTCGGCGTGGTTTTCGTTGAGCCCTGGATCCGCGCTGTTGGCGAGATTGACCTTCCGCCCGTCGTCAACGCCCACCGTCTTCACCGGCTTGTTGTCCAGGTCGTAAATCGTGTACCGGCCGCCGCCGTCGTAATCGAGCGTCCCCTTGCTCCCGAGGAAAACAATGCCGTTGGCCTTGTAGCCCGGCGCGCCATACGTGCTGCACGAACGTCCGAACCACGAAATCCCGCGGCCCTCGCCGAATTCCAGCTGGATCTCCTGGGTGTCCGGCGCCTCCCAGTCGTCCAGACCCACGTCATGCCAGCGACCGCCGAACGAGCTGACCTTGGTCGGAAAACCCAGGCCCATCGCCCAGCGGGCCACATCCAGCAGGTGCACACCGTTGTTCAGCGCCTCGCCGGTGCCCCAGTCCCAGAACCAGTGCCAGTTGTAGGGATGCAGGTTGTCGCGATAGGCGGTGCGCGGCGCGGGGCCCTGCCAGAGATCCCAGTCCAGTTCCGCCGGCGGCGTCACTTTCCGGCCGAAGCCGATCGGGGGACGGCGGCGCGAATAGAAGCACTGCGCAAGAAACACCTTTCCCAGCACCCCTGACTGCAGATCGGAGACCAGCTGCTGCACGTTGCCCATCGAGCGCCGCTGGTTGCCCATCTGCACGAGGCGTTGGTGTCGGCGCGCGACTTCCACCAGAGTCTCGCCTTCCCGCGGGTTGTGGCTGCAGGGCTTTTCCACATACACGTGCTTCCCGGCCTGGGCTGCCAGGATCGACATCGGCGCGTGCCAGTGGTCGGGGGTGGTCACGAGGAGGGCATCGACGTCCTTGTCCTCCAGCACCCGTCGGAAATCGGTTTCCGTCTGCGGCTTCTTCCCCTGCTTCCTTTCCGCGAACGCCGCCGCCGGCGCCAGGTAGCGCCGATCGACGTCGATCACGTACTTGAACTCGACGCCGGGCAGCGCTGAGAACTTCTCGATCAGCTCGATGCCGCGGCCGCTGCTGCCGGGCTCGCCGGTCCGCACGCCCGCGACGGCGAGCACGACCTTGCGCCCAGCGGCGTTGGCGGCGCGGAGCAGGTTGGGCGCCACGGCCAAAGCCGCGCCGGCCGCGAGGGTGGTGGCGACGAATTCACGTCGCGAGAGGGGAGTTTTCATGGGGGTGTTCGCATCAGGGGTGAACCGCGAAGAACCACAGATGGACCTGGAGCGGCTGCGCCGCAACTGAAGTCGAGCGTTGAGCGAACATCGAACATCGAACATCGAACATCGAACATCGAACATCGAACCGATGGGCGGCTACCAGAATGTAGCGAAGAGCGCCAGCGATTCGACGACTGCCGGTTGCGCTTTATTCCGCCAGGCCCAGGGCCCAGCGGATACCGCCGAGCACGTGCTGCTGGTACTGGCGGGCGATTTCGGCGTCGTTTTTGCGCGCGCCTTTGTCGTCCTTTGCCTGCGGGTCCCAGATGTCCTCGCGATGGCCGAGCGAGGTGTAGAACACCCGGCCTTGGCCGTAGCTCTTGGTCCAGGACACGGGGTAGAAGCCCGGGGTCTTCTCGTTCGGGTGCTTGTCGAGCGACAGCAGCTGGTGCACGGCGCTGCGTTCGTAGTTTTTGAACTGATAGATCTCGTCGAAGAGCGTCCAGGCGTTGGGCAGATGTTTCGTGGCCGGATGCGCCGGATCGTCCTTCAGGCAGTCGACCTCCACCTGGGGGCCGTGCGTGAGGAACTCGCCGCCGATCATCTTCACGAATTCAGGGAAGCCGTGAAACGTGTCGGTGGCGGCGTGGATGCCGATGAAGGCGTGTCCGTCCGCGATCCATTTCACGAACGCTTCCTTGTCAGGCAACGGCAGGTCGCCCGTCGTGCTCGCGAAGAGCACCGCGTCGTACCGGGAGAGGTTCTCCGCCGAAAGGGCCTCGAGTGCTTTCACCGCCTTGGGTTTCCACTGCTCGAGCGCCGCCTGGTAGGCCGCGTCGTCCACCTCGAACTGCTTCAAGGCAGCCTGGTACGCGGCATCGTCGCCGTTGGCGGGCTTGCGCGGACGAAACACGAGCTTCGGCGCGCCGGCGGGCTGGGAAACGAAGTCGACCGTGAAGTCGCCGGATTTGGCGGCGAGATCGCGGAGCACCTGCTCGCCCGTCTCGATCGAGGTGTGCCGAAAGCCCATGGTCACCGAAACCACCAGGAGCTTTTTCGGCGTGGCGGCGAAGAGAGGCACGGCGGCGACCGCGGCGAACGCGCAGGCGAGCAGGAGGGAGCGTTTCATTTCTTGGCGGGCGTCGCGGCACGCGGAGTGAAGGGCAGCCGGCGGACGAAGATCTCCTTGTAGTACACCGTGCTCTTGGGGTCATGCCCCTGCAGCGCGAAGGTGCCGGAGCTGAGCTTGCGGTGCGGCAGGTCAGCGGTCGGCCAGTCGGCCGGTTCGGACCAATCCACCGTGGTCTCGCCGTTGACCTTGATCACGACGTGATTGCCTTCGACGCGGATGTAATAGTCGAACCATTCGCCGTCCTTGGCGGGCGCGTTGTCGAGCACGTCCTTGACCGCGTACAGGCTGCCGGTCTTGCGCCGGTCGGACTGGGTGTTGTTGACCTGCGCCTCGTAGCCGTGGGTCGGCCAGCCGGAATCCACCCAGGCGGTGTGGAAGAAGATGCCGGAGTTCGAGCCGGGCGTGGTCTTCACCTTGGCGCGGAACTCGAAGTCGCGGAACGTGGCGTGTTCGTCGTAGCCCAGGTGGTAGAGATGGGAGCGTCCGCCGCTCACCTTGATCATGCCATCCTCGACGGTGAAGACGCCGGGCGTCTCGTTCGACTTCCAGCCGCTGAGGCTCTTGCCGTCGAACAGGGGGCGCCATTCGGTCGGGCCGGCGGCGGCGGCGAGCTTTCCCTTCTCCCCGCGGTTGACGAGGTTCTTTTCGATCGTGGCGGTGGCGGTCTCGCCCACCACCGGGTCTGGCTGCACCGACTCGAGGAAGGTGAGGGCGTCGTCGTCGCGCGCCTGATGCAGGCTGGCCACCAGGCGCCGGCGGAGGCCGTCGTCCTTGAGGGTCGGATACAGCTGGCGGGCCGAGCGCGTGACGCGGGTCTGCCACCACTGATCGCGCTCCAGCAGCCGGAGGGCCGCGGTCTGCGCGGTGCGGCGGTCGGCCTCGGACGTCGTCTGCTCCGCGATCCTCACGAGGTGCGGGAGCACGGTGTCCTCGTTCGAGCGGGCGAGGGCGCCCGTGGCCGCGGTGGCGATCGGCGCGTTGCCGCCGAGCGCCAGCTTGACCGCCGCGGCGAGGGCGCGGTCGTCGCCGAGGCGCGGAAGCACGGGGATGAGACGGATGGCGACCTCCGGTTGCGCCTGTTCGATCGCGGTGATGATCGGCGCGCTGCGGTCGTCGCCGCCCTTGCGCTGGGTGACCGCGATCAGGGCCTGAAGCACGCGGGTCAGCTCGGTGGCGTCGGTCGCCTCCATCGCCCAGGCGAGCAGGGCGCCCTGTTCGGAGGGCGGGGCGGTTTCGCGCAGCGCGAGGGCCGCGGCGCCGCGCAGCGCCGGGTCCGAAGCCTTGCGGAACTGGTTCAACAGCGTGGCGGAGCCCGGGATGTTGCGGGCGCCGAGCTGTTCGATGTAGACCCCCTGCACCTTGGCCGTGCCCGACTGGGCGCCCTGGAGGAAGACCTGGTCGAGCTGCGGTCCGTTGATGCGGGTGAGGCTCTGGCGGGCAAGGCCGGATTCTGGGCCGGAGCCGGCGGCGATTTCGGCCAGGGCCGCGACCGTGGCCTGGCTGCCCGGCAACCGGGCGAGCGCGTCGATCGCCGCGGCGCGAACGCCGGCGTCCGCGTGCTTCAGCGCGTCGGTGACCACGCCGATGGAGCTCGCGTCACCCTTGCGACCGAGGCCGGAGATGACGGCCGCCTGGGTGGCGGCGTCGAAGGACGTGAGCTTGCCGTTCAGCGTGCTGACCAGGTTCGGCGCTTTTGACGCGGCAATCGCCTCGGCGGCCGCCTCGGTGATGGTCCAGTCGCTGCCGGACAGCGCCGTCACGATCCGCTCGGTGGCTTTGGCCGGTTCCAGATCGAGGAGCGTCCGGAGGGCGGCGCCGCGCACATGGGCCGGCTGGGCGTTATCGACGGCGAGCTGCTGCAGGTCGACCGCGGCCTGGGCGACCGGCGTCGCGCGCAGGATGTCCAGTCGGGCGGCGATGACGTGCGGCGCGGTGGCGTTGGCGGCCGTCTGCAGCGCGGTCAACGCCGCCGGATTGCCGATGGCGGCCAACGCGTGGGCGGCGGCGGCCGACGTGGCCGCGTCCGCATCGCCCAGCAGCCTGGCCACGGCGGGCACCGCGGCGGCGGTCCGGCGGGCTCCGAGGGCCTGGAGAATGGCCAGTCGGGCGCGACCCTTGCTCGCGGGCACTGCGTCGGTGAAGAGCTGATCGATCGCGGCGCCGGGCACAGGCTCCAGGGCGAGGCGGACAAACTCGACCTCACGGTCGTTCGTCAGCATCGCTTCGAAGGGCTTCAGCGCGGCGCGGTTCGCAGCGAGCGGCGATTTTTCGGTCAGCAGGGTGCCGAGCCGCTGGCAGATGGCCTGGCGGCCCGCTTCGCTGACGCCAGACTTGCCGAGCTCCTGCACGAGCCGGTCGGCGATCGCGTTGAGTTTGGCGGCGTCGGTGCCGGCCGCGGCGATTTCCTGGTCGAGGGCGCGCAGCGCCGGCTGACCGTCGGTGTAGGCCAGCTGGGCCAGGTTGCCGGTGGGCAGGGGCGTGCCGTCGTTCGCGGCGAAAGACGCCGAGGCGAGCAGGGTCGCGAGGCCGACGCGGGTGATATGAAGCGCAAAGGAATTCATCGGAGTCGGCTGGGGTTAGAGGACGTACGGGGCGCGACGGGGACGATCCATGAGGCGGGCCGCGACGGGATCCCCGACGATCTGCTCCCTGGCCGGGTCCCAGCGGATCGGCCGGTTCAGCGCGAGCGCGATGTTGTTGAGGTGGCAGACGGTGGCGCTGCGGTGACCCATTTCCACGTCCGAGATCGGGCGCTGGCGGGTGCGCATGCACTGGAAGAAGTCGGTCTGGTGATCCTCGCTGGCGTAGAGGTGGATCTGGTCGCCGCGCAGCGGCAGGGTGGCCAGCTCGGCCGGCTCGGTGACGAAGAGATCGTTGCGCGAGACGCCGATCTTCCCCTGGGAACCGATGAACTCGATCATCGATTTCAGGGTGCCGTCCTCGACCCGCTCCACCTTGATGCCGTTGCCGTAGACATACGACTGGTGCGGGTTGCCCTCCCAGCCCGGGGGAAGGAACTGCACGGGGCCGCTGTCGTCGGTGCCCATGGCCCACTGGATGATGTCGAAATGGTGGGCGCCCCAGTCGCCGATGCGCCGGCCGCCGTACTCGTAGAAGCAGCGCCAGCCGCCGGAATAGTCGCCCTTCGCGCGCACGGTGTTGTACGGGCGCCAGGGTGTCGGTCCCAGCCAGCGGTCATAATCGAGGCCCTCCGGCACCGGCTCCTCCGGGAGATCGGTCGGCACGGGGAAGTCGCCCCCCAGCCGGGTGCGGATGACCTTGAGGTCGCCGATGAGCCCGTTGCGGACAATCTCGCAGGCCTTGCGGAAGGACCGGTTGGAGCGCTGCTGCGTACCGGTTTGCAGGATACGGCCGTACTGGCGGGCCGTTTGGACCAGCGGCCGGCCCTCGGCGATGGTGAGGGTGAGCGGTTTTTCGCAGTACACGTCCTTGCCGGCGATCATGGCCGCGCGGGCCATGGCGGCGTGCCAGTGGTCGGGGGTGCAGACGAAGACCGCGTCGATGTCCGGGCGCGCGATCAGCTCCTCATAGTGCTTGTAGAGCTCGAGGCCGGGCGACGTCTCGCCGTAGGCGTCCTTCACCATGTCGCGCATGGTTTCCAGCTTCGCCTGCCAGACATCGCTCAACGCGATGATGCGGCAGTCGTCGCGCTTGGTGAGCGAGCCGACGTGCTGCCGGGCGATCATGCCGTTGCCGATCACGCCGACGTTGATGCGGTTGTTGGGGGCCGTCTGGCCGTGAAGGGACCCGCGGAAAACGAGCGGCGCGGCGCCATAGGCCAGGATGCCGGCGAGGCCGGTCTTGACGAAGCCGCGACGGGAAAGGGACGGTTGGGGGGTCTGCATGAGGGGGAGGGTTTACAGCTTCGGAAACTTGACCCACCTGGCGCCGGCGCGGGCGCTTTTCACGACGGACTCGATGAACGCCATGCCGGCGACACCGTCGTCGATGGTGGGGAAATCATAGCCCGCCTTGGGTGCCTTGCGACCGGCGACGGCGTCGGCGATTGCGGTGGCGGCCCCGCGGTACACATTGGCGAAGGCCTCGATGAAACCCTCGGGATGCCCGAACGGCGTGCGGGTCACCGCTTGCGCGACGTCGGTGACGTACCCGTTGCCGGGACGGACCACGACGGACGGCGCGTCGGCTTTCTTGAACGTCAGTTCGTTCGGCGTCTCCTGGTGCCATTCGAGGCCGCCCTTGGTGCCGTAGACGCGGATGCGGAGGTTGTTTTCCTCGCCCGAGGAGACCTGCGAAGCGAAGAGGATGCCCTTCACGCCGCCGCTGTAGCGCACGAGGCAGTTGCCGTCGTCGTCGAGGGGCCGGCCCGGAATGAAGGTGGAAAGCTCGGCGCAGATCTCCTCCACTTCGGTGCCGGTGATGTAGCGGGCGAGATTGTGCGCGTGCGTCCCGATATCGCCCATGCAGTTGGAGACGCCGGCGACCTTCGGGTCCATGCGCCAGTTGGAGATCGCGCCATCGCCCGCGGACTCGAGGGCGGTGATCGCGTAGCCCTGCGGGTACTCGACGACGATCTTCATCAGCTTGCCGAGCTTGCCGCTGCGCACCCACTCGCGGGCCTCCTTCACCATCGGATATCCCGTGTAGTTGTGGGTGAGCGCAAAGACCTTGCCGCTCTTGCGGACCACCTCGCGCAGCTTGAGCGCTTCCTTCAGCGACGCGCACACGGGCTTGTCGCAGACGACGTGGAAACCCGCCTCGAGGAAGGTCTTCGCGACGGCGAAGTGGGTGTTGTTGCGCGTGACGATGGAGACGAAGTCGATGCGCTCGTCGGCGGGGAGCGCGGCTTCGCGTTCGGCCATTTCCTCGAACGTGCCATACACGCGCGACGGGTCGAGATGCAGGTCGGCGCCGGAGAGGCGGGACTTTTCGGGATCGGCGGAGAAGCAGCCGGCGACGAGTTCGATCTCGCCGTCGAGGCGGGCGGCCATCCGGTGCACGGCACCGATGAAGGCGCCGCGGCCGCCGCCGACCATGCCCATGCGAAGTTTACGATTCAGTTTCATAGAAAGAGGTGCGTTGGAAGGGGAGTTGCTGCGGCTTCACCAACGGTCAAGACGACCCAGCAGCCGGAACGATCCGACGGACGAACCACGAATGGACACGAATTGACACGAATCCGAGGGGCACGCCCGGTCGGCAAACGACACGTGCCCTCGTGGGTTTCATTCGTGTCCATTCGTGTCCATTCGTGGTTGATCTGCCTGGTTCGAGCGGGCTCAGCTCAGGGCGACGGGCTTGCCGGTGGCGGCGGATTTGTACGCCGCGTCGATGATCTTCATCAGTTTCAGCGCCTCGTCGGGCGTGTTGAGCGGCGCTTCGGTACCCTCGATGGCGCGGACGAAGTTCATCGCGGAACGGATGCGACCCATCGGCGCGTCGGGCGGCACGATGATGCTCCGGTTTTCCGGGCGGCCGTTCTCGTGGGTGTAGAGTTCGCACGCGTCGATCGCGGTCGGGTCGATGCCGTCCTGACCAAACAGCCGCTGGACCATGCCGCCGGCCTTGGTGCCCTGGAACGTGACGGACACCTCCTCGCGCTTGTTCATTTCGGCCCACGACACGGCGAAGGACATCGCCTGGCCGCTCTTGAACGTGATGAAGCCATGCGCGGCCGCCTCAACATCGGTGACGCCGCCCGCCACGTCGGGGATGCCCCACGGGCCCTTGAACGACTTGTCGTCGATGTGATCCCGGAACGTGCGGGCAAGGACGTAGGCCGGATCCGGGTAGCCCATGAAGTACAGCCCGAGGTCGATCATGTGCAGCAGGTCGATCATCGGCCCGCCCCCGGACAGCGCCTTGTTGGTGAACCAGCCGCCGAAGCCGGGAATGCCGGCGCGGCGGATCCACTTCGCCTGGCAGCTGTTGATCCGGCCCACGACGCCCGCCTTGATGTGTTCCATCATGGCGTAGCTCTCGGGCCGGGCGCGGTTGTTGAAATTGAACATCAGCCGTCGCCGGGCCTTCTTCGCGGCGGCAAGCATCTGCGTCATTTCGCGGGCATTCATCGCCGGCGGCTTTTCGCAGAAGACGTGCTTCCCCGCCTTCAAGGCGGCCAGGGCGAGGGGAGCGTGGAATTTGTTGGGGACGATGATCGACACCCCGTCGATCTCCGGCATCGCCTTGAACATGTCCGCGGGGCTGGTGAAGACGCGCCCGATTCCATGCTGGGCGGCGCACTTTTCGGCCGCGGCCTGATTCACGTCGGCCAGCGCCACAATTTCGGCGCCCGCCTGCTTGAAACCAGCGGCGTGATAAGCGGCCATGCCGCCGGCGCCGACAATCGCGAGTTTGATGCTCATGGAAATGAATGCGGAGGCCGGCCGGGAAGACCGGGGGGAGGGGGCTGGGCCGCGCCGCACCGCGGCCCGCCGGAAACTATTGCTTCTTCTCGAACGCGGCGTCGAAAGCGACCGCGCTGGGCGGGAAATCGACCTTGCGCACGAAGGCGGCCGCCTCGGTCCCACCGTGCACGCGATCCATCCGGATGTCCTCCCACTCCACGCTCAACGGCCCCCGGTAGCCGATGTCATTGAGCGCAACGATGATGTCCTCGAACTTCACGTCGCCGTGGCCGAGGGAGCGGAAGTCCCAGTACCGGCGCGCATCGCCGAAGCCGGTGTGGCCGCCGAACACGCCCACCGTGCCGTCGCCATGACCCCACCACACGTCCTTCATGTGGGCGTGGAAAATGCGGGTCGGGAAGGCGCGGATGAACTTCACATAATCCACGCCCTGATAGGCGAGGTGCGAAGGGTCGTAATTGAAGCCGAAGCGGCGGTGGCCCTTGACGGCCTCGACCGCCTTCTGCGCGCTGGCGATGTCGAACGCGATTTCGGTCGGATGGACTTCGAGTCCGAAATTCACATTCGCCGCCTCGTACGCCTCGAGGATCGGGCCGAACCGGCGGCCGAAGTCGGCGAAGCCCTCCTCCCAGTACGCGGCGGACGTGGGCGGGAAGGCGTAGATCGAATGCCAGATCGACGACCCTGTGAACCCGTTGACGACCGCGGGGTGGTCCGTCGCGCCCTTGCTCTTGGGCTTGGCGTCAAAGAAGGCCCGCGCCGCCTTGCCGGTGGCGATCATCTTCTGCGCCGCCCGCTGCCGGACCCCCTCCGCCTCGCCGTTGCCCCACACGTCCGGGGGCAGGATGGCCTTGTGCCGCTCGTCGATCCGGTCGCAGACGGCCTGACCGACGAGGTGATTGGAGACCGCGTAACACGTGAGCCCGTGATCGGCCAGCAGCTGCCACTTCTGCTTCACGTAGTCGCCGGAGCCGAGCGCCGCGTCGACGTCGAAGTGATCGCCCCAACAGGCGAGTTCGACGCCGTCGTAGCCCATCTGCTTGACGAGCGGGGCGAGCTTCTCGAGCGGAAGATCCGCCCATTGACCGGTGAAGAGCGTGACAGGTCTGGCCATGATTCGAGTGCGGGTTGGCTCAGTGATTGACGGACGCGGTGGAATTATGGACCGCGGGAGTTTGATTCTTCGGGCGCGCCAGGAGCAGCAGCAGGAAGATGACGAACAGGATCACGGGGAGGACCGCGACCTTGCCCAGCATTTCCAGGCCGGCTTCCGCCTGGATGGCCGGGGTGATTGCACCGGTGCCGCCCGTGCGCTCGGCAATGCCGGCGTCATAGTAGTGGCCCATGGTCGGCAGCACGAAGCTGACGCTGAGCATGCCCGCGCCGCCGAGAATGGCGAGGCCGAGGGCGCCCGTGGACGGGAAGCGTTCGTTGGCGTAGCCCAGCATGGTCGGCCAGAAGAAGCAGACGCCGATGGCGAAGACGGTGGCCGAGGCGAAGAGCATCGGGCCCGTCGTGTGGCTCATCGCATACAGGCCGAGGGCGCTCAACGCGGAGCTGGCGAGCAGGGTGCCGAGCGGCGACAGCCGGTGGACGAACGTGCCGGCGCACTGGCGGCCGAGCCACATCAGACCGGTGATCCAGACCAGCACGAGGACGCCCGAGACCCCGGCGTGCGACAGAATGTTCGGGATCCACTGGTTGGTGCCAAGTTCGGTCGAGGCCGACATGAGCATGCAGACGACCAGCAGCAGGAAGATCGGGTTCAGGCAGGCCTTGAACATGGCGCCGGTCGAAATGCCCTGGGAGACGCGCTCAGTCTGCGGGAAGGGCTGGCGGAAGAACATGAGGCCGTAGATCAGCGTCGGTAGCAACATGACCGCGAACTGCACCTTCCAGCCGAGTTCGATCTTGCCGAGGCCGAAGGCGAGGAGGCCGCCGATCACGATGCCGCCGGGGAACCAGGCGTGGAAGTGATTCAACTTCGTGGTTTTGTCATTCGGATAGAGGGCCGTGATGAGCGGATTGCAGGCCGCTTCGACCAGGCCGTTCGCGATGCCGAAGAGCAGGGTGCCGAAGAACAGCGACCAGTAGTTCCAGGCGAAGATCGTCATCAGGATGCCGGCCAGGTGACCGACCCACGCGAGCCCGACGATGCGGCTCATTCCCAGGACGTCGCAGAGGGGGCCGCCGAACAGCATGGCCAGGGTGAAGCCCCAGAAGGCGGTGCCGCTGACCCAGCCCACCTGCTCGTTGGTGAGGCTGAATTCGGTGGCCCAGTGGCCCATGGCGTCGCCGCGCAAGGCAAAGCTCATGGCGGTAACAATGAGCGCGACACAGCTCGCGCGGAACAACTTCGCTGAGTTCATAAAGGGTAAACTCCGACGGGGGATTTAACGTTTGGGGTGAGCGCACCAGCCCATGCAGTCTTTCGTTGGGGTCAAGGCTGGGGTGCGGTCGTTTATTGCCAACGTTCGAACCTCGGTTGGCCAGACGAGCGCCGACGAAGGATCGAAGTTCGGAAAACCCCGTCTGCGACTGCCAGGCCCAAATCGCGCGGGCGTGTCCCCAAAATAGGGGATAGCGGTCGTGTTCTTTGAGGCGCAGGATGTGACTGCAACGATGAATGGAAGGCCTAATGCTTCGGGCCTTGAGTATGTTGTCCCGCGTTTACGCGGAAGGATTGGGCGAAGCGTCCGACCAAGGCATTCCGCGTAAACGCGGGTCAACGTACTCAAACCGCCTCGCGGCGCGCCAAGCCTATGGCGTGTCCGGCTTGCCACACTGGCCTGCCAGCCGTAGCTCGGCGAGTCTTGCGAGCCGAGCGAAGGCTGGCGGAGAGGGGGGGATTGGCTGCTACGCAGGTGCTGCGCACTCGCGCTGCGCGCGCCCCATCTCCGCTCGCGGACTCGCTCCGTCGAACGCCCCTCCGGGGGTTCTCATCCCCGCGGACGTCCAGCAGGCATATGATGCATCGCGAGGAATTCGGCCCGCCGTCGCCAAGCCTATGGCGGGCAGCCTTCGCTTCTGGTTCGACCTGTGTCCGGCTTGCCACACTGGCCTGCCAGCCGTAGCTCGGCGAGTCTTGCGAGCCGAGCGAAGGCTGGCGGAGAGGGGGGGATTCGAACCCCCGGTACCCTTGCGGGTACACGTGATTTCCAATCACGCACATTCGACCACTCTGTCACCTCTCCGGGTGCTTCGGCCGACGCTGTTTGCACAGGCCGTCCGTTGGGCGAAAGGCGAAACAAGGCGCAGCTCGCAGCAGCGGTCAACGGAAATTCCGCGTAACCTGCCGGGGCACGCGTCCCGGGAAACTTGTCTGCCGCCGTCTGTTTCTGAAATCTGAAATCTGAAATCTGAAATTCCGACGCTGCGCCGGACATTTCCCTACTGCACAGCGTTGGACTTACCTTTTGCGAAAACCGACTTGCAGGAGAGGGTTGGGAAGCCAACTCTCACTCGGATTTTCTCCCTTAACCATCCCGTAACATGGTCACCGCGAACACTGATTTCGGCTACAACAGCAAGGTGGAGGGCTCTGTGGTCGTTTCGCGCGCTGATGCCATCATCAACTGGATCCGCACCAACTCGATGTGGCCCATGCCCATGGGCCTGGCGTGCTGCGCCATCGAATTGATGGCGGTCGGCAGTGCCCGGTTCGACATCGCGCGCTTCGGCGCCGAGGTCATGCGCTTTTCCCCGCGCCAGTCCGACTGCATGATCGTGGCGGGCAGTGTCACCTACAAGATGGCGCCGCAGGTCCGTCGGATCTACGACCAGATGGCGGCGCCGAAGTGGGTGATCGCGATGGGAGCCTGCGCCAGTTCGGGCGGCATGTATCGGAGTTATGCCCACATGCAGGGCGTGGATCGTATCGTGCCGGTGGACGTTTACGTGAGCGGGTGTCCGCCGCGGCCGGAGGCGCTGCTCGATGCCCTCATGAAACTGCAGGGCAAGGTGCGCACCGAGGGCGCCGGCAAAGCCCTCTTCAAGGAAGTGAATCACGCGTGACCCCGCCGAACTTATCCATGTCCGCTGACGCTGCTTCCGAGCTCCTGGCCCGATTTCCGCAGGCGACGCCGCGCGCCAGCGCCGATCATCCGGCCTTCACGGTGCCGATCGGCGAGGTGCCGGCCGTGCTGCAGTACCTGCGCGATGAGGCGGCGTTCGATCTCCTGATGGACGTCACCGCGGTCGACTGGGCCGAAGGTGCGTCGCCGCGCTTCACCGTCGTCTATCATCTGCTGTCCACCACCCGCGCCGGAAGTTACATCCGCATCGCCGCCAACTGCCTCGATGACGCACAGCCGGCGGCGCCGTCCGTCGTGAAGCTCTGGGCCGGCGCCGACTGGCATGAACGCGAGTGCTACGACATGTTCGGCATCACGTTCGCCGGGCATCCCGATCTGCGCCGGATCCTGATGTGGGACGGTTATCCGTATCATCCCCTCCGCAAGGAGTTCCCGCTCGCGGGGATCGAAACGGAACTGCCGGTGGAGGACATCGCCGCCGAGACCGGCACCAAGGTCATCGCCGCGCCCATGGCCGGCGGCCCCTTCGTGGCCTCGACGGGCGAGATCAACAACACCGAGGCCGAGCCGCGCGCCAAGGACGAGACCTGGAGCGACCGCCGCCCGAAACCGGGCGACGCCGCGCTGCGCCAAGTCAAAGAGTGATGGCCGCAAGAATGCACAAGAGGCGCAAAAAAGAACGCACCGCGATGCCCACCCGTTTTTATCTTCCAATTTCAGGCTGCTCCTTTTTGCGCCTTCCGCGCCTTTTTGCGGCTAACCCGATCGCATCATGAGCACCGGTTTTGCGTATCCTGACAACGCGGCCAAGGCGGCGGAAGCCGCGGAGCTGGCGCGCGCCAACGCGGCCGGCGAGCCGAACGAGTTCAAGACCGAGCACATGTCGCTCTCGATGGGTCCCTCGCACCCTTCGACCCACGGCGTGCTCCGGCTGCAGATGGAGCTTGATGGGGAGATCCTGACCAAGGCCGATCCCGTCATCGGATACCTGCATCGCGGCGACGAGAAGATCGCCGAGAACATGACCTACAACCAGTTCGTGCCCTACACGGACCGGTTGGATTACCTGGCGCCGCTGGCGAACAACATGGCGTACGCGATTGCCGTGGAGCGGCTCGCCGGCCTCGAAGTGCCCGCCCGCTGCCAGGCGATCCGCGTGGTCACCGCGGAACTGGCGCGCATCTCCTCGCACCTGATGGGGCTCGGCGCATTCGGGCTCGATGTCGGTGCCTGGTCGGTGCTGCTCTACTGCCTCAACGAGCGCGAAAAGATGTACAAGCTCTTCGAGGAGCTGACGGGCGCCCGCTTCACCACGAGCTACACCCGCATCGGCGGCGTCACGCGCGACGTTCCGCCCGGCTGGCTCGAGAAGGTCAACGCGTTCTGCGATCAGTTCCTGCCGATCCTCGAGGAGATCCTGGGCATGCTGACGCGCAACAAGATCTTCATGGATCGCACCGTTGACGTCGGCGTGATCTCGAAGGCCGACGCGCTCGCTTACGGCCTCACCGGCCCCAACCTGCGCGGCTCCGGCGTGGCGCTCGACCTCCGCAAGGACAAGCCGTACTCGGGTTACGAACAGTACGAATTCGACGTGCCGGTGGGCACGACGGGCGACTGCTACGACCGCTACCTCGTCCGCGGCGAGGAGATGCGCCAGTCGGTGCGCATCATCAAGCAGGCGATCGCGAAGTTCCCCGAGGGCCCGTGGTTCGCCGTCGATGCGAAGAAGATCTTCAGCCCGCCGAAGGACAAGGTCCTCACCTCCATGGAGGAACTGATCCAGCACTTCATGCTCGTCACCGAAGGCCCGCAGATTCCGGCCGGCGAGGTCTACTTCGAGGCGGAAAATCCCAAGGGCATCCTCGGTTTCTACATCGTCAGCAAGGGCGGCGGCGTGCCGTACCGGCTGAAGATCCGCTCCCCCTCCTTCTGCAACCTGTCGATCCTGCCCAAGCTCTGTGTCGGCAACCTCATCTCGGACGTCGTCGCGATCCTCGGCTCGCTCGACTTCGTCATGGGCGAATGCGACCGCTGAGGTTTTCGCCACAGAGATCACGGAGCTCCGACACAGAGAACACAGAGCCAATCCAATGCTTCTCCCAGGCAGATCACGCATCCAAAGCCACGATGACCGGGGCAGCCTCCGTGTCCTCGGTTTGGGCCTCTGTAACCTCTGTGGCGAAGATCGGAACGTATTTAGTCGATGAATCTCAAACCCGAAACCCTTCGCCGGATTGACGAGGTGATTCCGCATTACCCGGTCAAGCGCAGTGCTGCGCTGCCGCTGCTGCACCTCGTGCAGGAGGATGCGGGCTTCATCTCGCAGGAGGCGATCGAGTGGATCGCGCAGAAGCTCGAACTGCAGCCAATCAATGTGCTGGAGCTGGTCACGTTCTACCCGATGTTCCGGCAGAAGCCGATCGGGCGCCGCCACATCAAGGTGTGCCGCACGCTCTCGTGCGCGCTGATGGGCGGCTACAAGACCTGCGAGACCTTCGAAAACGAGTTCGACACCCACCGCAACGAGGTTTCGCCCGATGGCGAGGTGACGATCGAGTTCGTCGAGTGCCTCGCCAGCTGCGGCACCGCGCCGGTCGTGATGGTGGACGACACGCTGCACGAGAAGGTCGACACCGCGAAGGCGAAGCAGATCGCGGATCAGATCAAACGTGAAAAGGCTGAAAGGCTGAAGAGCTGAAAGGCTGAACAGCCGAATCCACGCACCCCGACGATTTCAGTCCTTTAGCCCTTCAGTCCTTCAGCCCTTTCCGAGCATGCCTGCTCCTCAACAACGCCGGATCATTTTCAAGCACATCGACGAGCCTGGTTACACCAACGACCTTGCGTGTTACCAGCGCAACGGCGGCTATGAGATGCTGAAGAAGGCGGTCGGCTTGCAGCCGCAGGCGATCATCGACGAAGTGAAGAAGTCCGGCCTGCGTGGTCGCGGCGGCGCGGGTTTCCCATGCGGCGTGAAATGGGGTCTGGTGGACCGGAAAAGCGGCAAGCCGATCTACCTCGTCGTCAATGCCGACGAATCGGAGCCCGGCACCTTCAAGGACCGCTACATCATCCACCAGGATCCGCACCAGCTGATCGAGGGGATCATGATCACGTGCTTCGCGAACAACGTGAAGCAGGCCTACATTTACATCCGCGGCGAGTTCCCGGAGGGTGCCCGCATTCTCGAGCAGGCGATCGCGGAGGCGCGCGCGGCGAACTTCGTCGGCCCGAACATTCTCGGCACGACTTACGGCTGCGAGATCTACATCCATCGCGGCGCCGGCGCCTACATCTGCGGCGAGGAAACCGGACTGATCGAATCGCTCGAGGGCAAGCGCGCCTACCCGCGGATCAAGCCCCCGTATTTCCCGGCCGTCCTCGGTCTCTATCAGTGCCCGACGATCGTGAACAACGTCGAGACGCTCTGCCACGTGAAGCACATCGTGGAGATGGGCGGCGACGAATACGCCAGGATCGGCACGCCGAACAACACCGGCACCCGTCTCCTCTGCGTCAGCGGTCACGTGCAGAAGCCCGGCTATTTCGAGTACGAGGTCGGCAAGATCACGATGGGCGAGCTGTTGTACGAGGTGTGCGGCGGTCCGCTGCCCGGCCGGACGTTCAAGGCCGTGATCCCCGGCGGTTCGTCCGCGAAGGTGTTCCGTTTCGGCGAGACGTTCACGTTGAAGAACAAGGACGGCTCGACGCGCACGCTGACGCTCGAGGAGCTGCCGATGGACTTCGACACGCTCGCGGCGGCCGGCTCGATGGGCGGCTCCGGGGGCGTCATCGTGATGGACGATTCCGTCAACATGGTCGAAGCGCTCGCCAACCTGAACGCCTTCTACGCCCACGAGAGCTGCGGCCAGTGCACGCCCTGTCGCGAGGGTTCGTTGTGGATGAAGAAGATCACGACCCGCATGGTGCACGCCGAGCCGCGGAGCAACGATGGCGTGCTCCTGAAGAGCGTGGCCGATCAGATTGCCGGCCGCACGATTTGCGCCTTCGGCGAAGCCTGCTCGTGGCCGACCCAGAGCTTCATCGCGAAGTTCGGCGACGAATTCAAAACCTATCCCGAAGCCAAGCAGGGCAAGAAACACGTCAGCACCCTGCCCCTCGTCTGAAGATTTCTAACCACGAATGGACACGAAGAGACACGAATTGAAGGAGAGCCGACGGACGCACGTCCGGCATTCGTGTGCATTCGTGTTGATTCGTGGTTAACCCAGCTCCCTTTCACGCAATGATCCAACCTGCCAAACCCGACCTCGTCACCGTCAATGTGGACGGCAAGGATGTCGCTGTGCCGAAGGGCACGAATGTGATCGAAGCCGCCCGGCTGGTCGGTGTGGATGTGCCGTACTACTGCTACCACCCGAAGCTGTCGGTGGTCGGCAACTGCCGGATGTGCCTGATCGAAATGGGCATGCCGGCGGTGGATCCCGCCACGAAGGCGCCGATCATGGATCCGGCGACGGGCAAGCAGAAGATCAACTGGATCCCGCGCCCGCAGATCGGCTGCGCCACCAACGCGGCGCCCGGGCTGCACATCCGGACCAACACGCCGCAGATCAAGGACTGTCGCGAGGGCGTGATGGAATTCCTGCTCATCAATCACCCGCTCGACTGCCCGATCTGCGACCAGGCCGGCGAGTGCAAGCTGCAGGAGCAGTCGATCGGCTACGGCCGCGGCTACTCGCGCTTCATCGAGCAGAAGAACGTGAAGCCGAAGCGCACCCAGCTCGGGCCGCGCGTCACGCTCGACGACGAGCGCTGCATCCTCTGCTCGCGCTGCATCCGGTTCTGCAAGGAGATCGTGAAGGATGACGTGCTCGGCTTCGTCGATCGCGGCAGCTACTCGACGCTCACCTGTTATCCGGGCAAGGCGCTTTCGAACAACTATTCGCTGAACACGGTGGATATCTGCCCGGTGGGTGCGCTCACCAGCACGGATTTCCGGTTCAAGATGCGCGTCTGGTTCCTGAAGCAGACGAACAGCATCGACACCGAATCGTCGGTGGGGGCGAACACCGTCGTCTGGTCGCGCGAGGGCGTGATCTACCGCATCACCCCGCGCCGGAACGACGAGGTGAACGACACCTGGATGTCGGACACGGGCCGCGAACTGTACAAACAAGTCCGCGCGAACGACCGGCTCACCGAACTCAAGGTCACGGGCGCCGTGGGGACCCTTGAAGCCGCGGTGGCGGCCGCGGCCGACGTGCTGAAGGGTGGGGCGGTGGCGCTTGTCGGGTCCGGGCGCAGCTCGGTGGAGGAGCAATTTCTGGCGAAGAAGCTCGCCGACGCCCTCCACGCGCAGACGTTCATCGTGAACCGGGTGGGATCGGGGGACGGCATTCTCATTTCAGCGGATCGTAACCCGAACCTGCGCGGTGCGTTGGTGACGGGGTTGATCGCGAAGCTGCCCGGAAATGCGGGCGGACCGCCCGCGGTCCAGTCGAACCAGGCAGGAGGAACGCCCTCCGTCGCCCAGCCTATGGCGGGGAAGCCTGCGGTCTCCGGACAAGCCATCGTCGCGACCGGCCTCCAGGAGCTCGGGGCGGCGATTGATGCGGGGAAGGTGAAGACCGTGGTGGTGATGAACGAGGACCTCACGGTGGCGGGGCTCACGGCTGCGCAGCTCGCCAAGGTCAGCGTGATCTATCTCGGCACCCATACGAATGCGACCGCGGTGGCGGCGAAGGTGGCGATCCCGACCCTGACGGTGTTCGAGAAGAGCGGCACCTTCATCAACCAGCAGTTTCGCCTCCAGAAGTTTCACAAGGCCATTCCTGGTCCGGCGGCCGCGGTCGACGATCTCGTCGCCCTTTCCAGGCTGGTCGTGGCCGCAGGAGGCGCCGCGGTGCCCGCCGAAATCAACGCCCTCTGGCAGACGCTCGCCACGCAGGTCGCGGCACTCGGCACCGCCAGCTTTGCGAACCTCCCGGAAACCGGGCTGCTGCTCGACGCCACGGCGTGGGCCGGCCAGACGTTCGTCGAAGGAGAGTCGCTGCACTACAAGCCCGCGTCGCCGGCCGCCGGCGCGCTGACGACGCCGCAGGGCGCGAAAGCCTGATTTTCCGATGCACTCCACACCCCTGCTTGCCATCGGCCTGTTCCTGGCGGTTGCCGGACTCGCGCTGTTCGCGGTCACCCTCCGGCGTCCGAAGCTGGAGACGCGTCCCGCGGGCCAGCCGTTGAAGAAGGCTGAACTGCGGGCGTTGGAAGCGCAGCGAACGGATACGAACAAGATGCGCATTGCCGCCGGGGTGCTCGTGGCTTTCGGCGCCGTCCTCCTGATCCTTTCCTGAGATGGTCGACTTCTACCTCAACCTCCACCCGGTCGTGCAGGGCCTGCTCAAGGGCCTGGCCGTGATCCTGGTCATCTTCCCGATCGGCGGGGCCTGCTCGATGGCCGAGCGCAAGGTGTCGGCCTGGATCCAGGGCCGACCCGGCCCCAACCGGGCCATCGTGCCGTGGGCCGCGTGGATTCCGGTGATCGGCCCCTTCCTCCAGCGGCTGGGGGTGTTCCATGTCATGGCCGATGGCGGCAAGATGTTGTTCAAGGAGGACCCGGTCCCGGGTCACGTGAACAAGTTCTATTTCATCCTGGCTCCGGTGCTCGCCATGGTGCCGGCGCTCACGACGGTGGTGACCGTGCCCTATGGGGCTTACGTGTCGAACAATACCGTCGTCCCGCTCGCGCTGGCCAATGTCGACATCGGCATCCTGGCGGTGTTCGCGGTCGCCTCGCTCGGCGTGTATTCCGTGATCCTCGCCGGTTGGGCGTCGAATTCGAAGTACCCTTTTCTCGGCGGCGTGCGCGCGTCCGCGCAGCTCATCTCGTATGAGCTCTCCATGACCCTGTCGGTCGTCCCGCTCTTCCTGTGGATCAACGCCCCCGGCCGGGAGGGCACGATGAGCCTCGCGCGCGCGGTCGAGTTCCAGAGCCAGCCGGGCTTCTGGGGCGGCGCCTGGTTCGTGTTCATCATGCCGGTCTCGGCGTTTATTTTCCTGGTCGCGATGTTTGCGGAGACCAACCGCCAGCCGTTCGACATGCCGGAAGGCGAGGCCGACCTTGTGGGCGGCTTTCACACGGAGTACGGCGCGTTCAAGTGGGGCCTGTTCTTCGTGGCCGAGTACGCGCACATGTTGATCGGATCCGCCGTGTTCACGCTGCTCTTCCTCGGCGGCTGGAATCCGCTGCCCTGGATCTCGCTCGAACAATTCGCGGGCTGGTTGGGCCTGCTGGACCATCCCATCGCGCTCGGCGCGGTCTCCATCGTGATCTTCATCGGGAAGGTTCTCCTGATGATCTTCTTTTTCATGTGGGTGCGCTGGACCGTTCCGCGCTTCCGCTACGACCAGGTGATGGAGATCGGCTGGAAGAAGCTGCTCCCCCTCGCGATCGTGAACCTCCTCGTCTACGCGATCGCGATCGCCTTCATCGAACAGTGAGAAATCACGAATGGACACGAATGAACCCGAAGCCCCAAACCCACGCTGGGCTGCACATCCGTCCAATCGTAAATCGTAAATCATAAATCGTAAATACGATGGCCACTGGAGTTCCTGTCCCACGCAAGCCGCTCACGTTCGCTGAACGCACGTACGTCCCGCAGATCGTCGCGGGTTTGAAGACGACGTGGAAGCACCTGCGCGCTCCCAAGCAGACCATGGAGTATCCGGAGCAACGGCCGGCGCTGCCGGCGAACTACCGCGGCGTGCCGACCCTGGTGCAGGATCCGAACGGGCGCGAAAAGTGCGTCTCCTGCCAGCTGTGCGAGTTTGTCTGTCCGCCGAAGGCCATCCGGATCACGCCCGGCGAGATCCCGCGCGGGACCAGTCATGAGCACGTGGAGCGCGCTCCGCAGGCCTTCGACATCGACATGCTGCGCTGCATCTACTGCGGCATGTGCCAGGAGGTCTGCCCCGAGGAGGCGATCTTTCTGCAGCAGCAGTACTCGATGACCGGCTACACCCGCGAGGAGATGGTCAACAACAAGGCGCGGCTCTACGAACTCGGCGGCACGCTGCCCGACCAGCACTTCAAGTGGGATAAGAAAAAGGCCGCCGAGGAAGCCGGTAAGGCAGGCGCATCGCATTAAGCCATCCAAGACTATGGCCACAGAGATCACAGAGAGTTCAAACCAGGTCACGGAGGCGCATGCGGTATTCCGCTCTGTGTCCTCTGTGTCGGAGCTCTGTGTCCTCTGTGGCGAAATCTCATGAATCTGTTCTTCAACTTCCTGGCTCTGTTCACGGTGATCACCGCGGTGGCGGTGGTGGTGAACCGCAACGCGGTCAACGCCGCGATGTGCCTGCTCCTGTCACTGGTGGGAGTCGCGGGACTGTTCGTGACGCTGGAGGCGTACCTCCTCGCGTTCCTGCTGCTGCTCGTTTACGCGGGCGCGATCGTCGCGCTGTTCCTCTTCATTGTCATGCTGCTGGACACCAAGGCGGAGCCCCAGCCGCGCCTGACCCGGCTGCCGCTGGTGGCGAGGATCATCGGGGCGGGGCTGGTGGCGCTGGGAGTGGTTTCGTTCTACGCTCGGGGCCGGATCGCCCAACCCGACCTGGGCCCGGGACCGGCGGTCGGCGCGGACCTGAAGCTCTACGCCTACCAGCTGTTCACCACCTACCTCCTGCCGGTCCAGGTGATGGGCTTCCTGCTCCTCATCGCGATGATCGGCGTGATCGTCCTCAGCAAGCGCTACGAAGGCCTGGAGGACATCAAGTAAAAGGAAGGAAAGGCTGAATGACTGAAGGGCTGAATGCCCGGCCTTTCCAATCCTTGCGAAACCACAAATCCTTCAGCCTTTCAGCCCTTTAGCCTTTCAGCCTTTTCCCCATGATCGAGCCTACCCTCAACGCTTACCTGCTGCTCAGCGTCGTGCTGTTTGCGATCGGGCTGGCCGGCGTGCTGATCCGCCGCAACACCCTGATCGTGTTCATGTGCCTCGAAATGATGCTCGTGGCCTCGACGCTGGCGCTCGTCGTTTTCTCGCGGTTCAACGGGACGCCGGATGGCAACGTGTTTGTCTTCTTCATTCTCACCGTGGCGGCGGCTGAAGTCGCCGTCGGCCTGGCGATCATCGTCGCGCTCTTCCGCAAGCGGCAGACCGTGCAGCTCAACGAGCTCAACGCGCTGAAGAACTGACCGAACCTTGCCACAGAGGACACGGAGCTCCGACACAGAGAACACAGAGAAACCCCCATTTCCTTCTTCATGATCCCGTCCCTGCATTTTCCGGAACTCTGTGCCCTCTGTGGGCTGCGCTCTGTGAACTCTGTGGCGAAAGGATCGATCTAAGCCATGTCCGAAGCCATCCAGATCCTGCTCGCGCCGCTCGTGTCGGCCGCCGTCATCGCGCTGTTCCTGCGGCGCCAAGGGGGCATCGCGGCCGTGGTTTCCGTGTTCGCCGCCGTGTTCATCTGCGTTCGCGCGCTGATGCTCGCCCTGGGCGGCGAGCGGTTCGAAAAGGCGTACGACTGGCTGCAGTTCGGCAATTTCACGCTCTCGATCGGTTTCAAGTTCGATGATCTCGCGGCGCTGATGCTGGTGATTGTCGGCATCGTTGGCCTGTGCGTGCATGTGTTCTCGCTCGCGTACATGAAGGACGACGACGCCAAGGCGCGCTACTTCGGCGGCCTCTCGATCTTCATGTTCTCGATGCTCGGGATCGTCTTCGCCGACAACCTGTTCATGATGTTCATTTTCTGGGAGCTGGTCGGCTTCAGCTCCTGGCTGCTGATCAATCACTACCTCCAGCGGCAGTCGGCCGCGGACGCGTCCAAGAAAGCGTTCATCACGAACCGCGTCGGCGACTTCGGCTTCCTGCTCGGCATCATCTGGTGCTACTACGCCAACGGCACGGTGAGCCTGTCGGCACTGGCCGAGAGCCACGTCGCGAGCGCCGCGATTCCGCTGCTGCTGTTCTGCGGTGCGGTCGGCAAGTCGGCTCAGCTCCCGTTGCAGGTCTGGCTGCCGGACGCGATGGAAGGCCCGACCCCGGTATCTGCCCTGATCCACGCGGCGACGATGGTCGCGGCGGGTATCTACATGCTCTGCCGGATCCACGTCCTGATGGTGCCCGAGGCGCTGCAGGTGATCATGTGGGTCGGCACGGCGACCGCGCTCTACGCCGCGCTCTGTGCGGTGGTCCAGGCGGACATCAAGAAGGTGCTGGCGTATTCCACGCTCTCTCAACTCGGCTACATGGTGGCGGCCTTCGGCCTCGGCTCGCTCACGGTCCAGCATGACATGGGTGGAGCGCCGCACACGATGGTGATCGCGGCGGGGGTGGGCGCGGCCATGTTCCATCTGACCACCCACGCCTTCTTCAAGGCGCTGCTCTTCCTGGGCTCGGGCTCGGTCATCCACGCCTGCCATCACGAGCAGGACATCTTCAAGATGGGCGGGCTGAAGAAGATGCCGGTGACGTTCCTGACCTTTACGATCGGCGTGCTCGCGATCAGCGGGCTGCCGATGCTGGCGGGCTTCTTCTCCAAGGACGCCATTCTCTATCTCGCCCTCGAGAACAACCAGGCCGTCTTCGGCATCCTGGCGTTCACGGCCCTGCTAACGGCATTCTACATGTTCCGGATGTGGAAGATTGTGTTCTTTGGCGAGCCGCGCAGCGACCACGCGGGACACGCGCACGAGAACGGACTGGCCATCACGGGCCCGCTCATCGTGCTCGCGATCCTGTCGGTCCTTGGCGGCTACAGCTGGTTCTACGAGTCCGCGTTCCGCGGGGCGTTCAGTGGCGTGCTCAGTCTTGTGCCCGAGGCGCATGGCACCCCGCACACCATCGTCCTGATCACGAGCGTGCTCGTGCTCGCGGCCGGCGCGCTCGCGGCATGGGCGTTGTACCCGACCGCATCGGAAGACGCGCTGGAGCGGAAAGCGCCCGGTCTCTTCGCCGCGCTGGTGGGCCTGCGGGAATCGTTCGACCGCGCGTACGGCTACTACATCGCCAAGGTGCAGCAGCGGTTTGCGCTCTTCCTCAATTTCCTCGAGCAGATCTTCCTCGCCGGCCTGATCGTGCGCGGTCTCGCCGGCGTCGTGGGCTTGTTCGGTCTGGGGGCGCGCGCCCTGCACGTCGGCAGTGCGACGGCCTACTTCTACTGGTTCCTGCTCGGCGTCGGCGCCCTCTGGGCCGTCGTCACCGGCCTCCTGAGCCTCTAAAGCAACGGAACTAACCACGAATGGACACGAATCGACACGAATTCAGAGCCAGCAAGGCGGAGCATCTGGTCGTCTGCCGCGAGGCCTCCGTCATTCGTGTTCATTTGTGTCCATTCGTGGTTAATTCCGCCTTCTGTTTTCTGATCCAGCGATGAGCCACCTGCCCTTCGATCCTCTTCTAGCGTCCATCGCGAGCCCGCTCGTGGCGGCCCTGCTCATTGCGCTCGGATTGCCGAAGCGCTGGTCCGTCCTGCTGGCGTACGTCGCGTTCGCCGTGCCGCTCCTGATGGGCCTGCACGTGTGGTGGCATTTTGGCAGCTTCGCGCAGGAGCACGGTTACGTGCTGCTCCAGGACTACCAGACCGGTCTCGGCGGCCTGGGCATCAGCCTGCACCTTGGCTTGAACGGCATTTCCATGCCCTTGTTTGCGATGGCGGGCATCGTCGGGTTTGCGGCGGGCCTGTACGCGCTCCAATCCGGCGCGGAGCGGCTGAAGACGTATGTCATGCTGCTGCTGGTGATGCAGGGCGGCCTGATGGGCGTGTTCGCCAGCGTCGACGTCTTCTTTTTCTACTTTTTCCACGAACTCGCGCTCATCCCGACCTTCATCATGGTCGGTGTCTGGGGTGGACGTGACCGCAGCTATGCGGCCATGAAGATGACGATCTACCTGACCGTCGGCGCGATGGTGTCGCTGCTCGGACTCATCGTCCTGTACGTGAAGAGCGGCGCGCAGTCGTTCAACCTGATCGAGCTCCGCACGTATCTGGCCGCGAACCCGCTGCCGCAGACCCTGCAGGAGAATATCTTCGGGCTGCTGCTCTTTGGCTTCGGCGTCCTCGTCTCGCTCTGGCCGCTGCACACCTGGGCTCCCCTCGGTTATGGGGCGGCGCCGAGTTCGAACGCGATGCTCCACGCCGGCGTGCTGAAGAAGTTCGGTCTTTACGGTCTGATCCAGGTCGCGCTCCCGCTGGTTCCGGCCGGCCTCGAGCACTGGGCCTGCGTTCTCGCCTGGCTCGCCGCCATCGGCAACGTGCTGATTGTCGGCTTCATCACCATCGCGCAGCGCGACCTCAAGCAGATGGTCGGCTACAGCTCGGTGATGCACATGGGCTACGCGTTCCTCGGCATCGCGGCCGGCACCACGCTCGGAGTCGGCGGTGTCGTGATGATGATGGTCGCCCATGGACTCTCGGTCGCGCTGCTCTTCCTGCTTTCGACCAGCATCCATCACCGGACCCAGACCTTCGCGATGGACGAGATGGGTGGCCTGGCCACCCATACCCCGGTCCTCGCCGCGTTCTTCGTGGCGGCGAGCTTCGCGAGCGTGGGCCTGCCGGGCTTTGCCAATTTCTGGGGCGAGCTGACGATCTTCGTCGCGTTGTGGGAGTATTCTCCGGCCCTGACCGCGGTGGCGGTCGCCGGCGTGATCATCACCGCCATCTACACCCTGCGCGCGTGCGCCCGGGTCTTCTTCGGTCCGGCCACGGCGGAACTCGCGGCAGTGACGGCGAAGACGCCGCCGGTCGACCTGCGCTGGTCGGAGAAGATTCCCGCGCTGGTGCTCTTCGCCGCGCTCCTCCTGATCGGCCTCTGGCCCAAGTCGGTCTCCGACGCGATCGACGACGCGCTGCCGCACGTGGTGGCAACGAAGGCCATCAAGGCCGTCGCCACGACACCCTGATTCTTAACCACGAATGGACACGAATAGACACGAATGTAGGAGCGCGATCGAACAGGGTGCCGGCACTTCGTGTTCATTCGTGTCCGTTCGTGGTTCAATTCCTTCCTCCCTTCTCTCCGTTTCCTCCTGTAACAACGGATCGGTCTTCTTGCGTCTTCTGCGCCTTTTTGCGGCCAACCTTCCGACTTTCCCGCGATGAATCTTGAAGCTGTCAGTCGCGCTGCTGCCGACAACCCATGGCTGGCGATCTGGCCGGAGCTTTCGCTCGGCTGCGTGGCGCTGCTCCTCCTGGTGCTGGAACTGTTGCTGCCAAAGAAGCAGCTGCACCTCGTCCCCGTCGTCGCCGCCCTCGGCCTGCTCGGCACGCTGGCCGGCGTCCTCCTCGACTGCGAGTCTCGCTTCCTTGGCACGGAGACCTTCAACGGCCTGCTCGGGCACAGTGCGACCGGTCAGGTCATGCGGGCGTTCTTCCTTCTGGCCGCGCTGCTGGTCTGCGTGATCGGCCGCGTGTCGCTCGCCAAGCAGCCGATGCCGCGGGTCGAGTTCTACCACATTCTCCTCGTGGTGACGGGGGCGATGATGCTGATCGCCCAGGCCCGGCACTTCGTGATGCTCTTCGTCGCGCTCGAAACGCTGACGATCGGCCTCTACATCCTCGTGGCGTATTTCCGCACGCAGGCGACCTCGCTGGAGGCCGGGCTGAAGTATCTGGTGATGGGCTCGCTCAGTTCGGGCCTGCTCCTCTTCGGCATCGTCCTGCTCTACGGCGTCGGCGGCAATCCGACGTTCACGGCGTACTCGGCCAACCCGATGCATTACGGCAATCTCGCCACGTTTCTCGCGGCGAATCCGAACCAGTTCCTCGCCAGCCTGGGCATCGTGCTGGTGCTGTCGGGGGTCGCGTTCAAGATTGCGGCGTTTCCGTTCCAGATCTGGGTGCCGGACGTCTACCAGGGGGCGCCGACGCCCGTGACCGCCTTCCTCGCCGTGGCCTCGAAAGGCGCCGGTTTTGCGGTGCTGCTCGCGCTGTGTGGTCCCGGCGGCGCCTTCGCGCCGTACAGCGGTCTCACGCTGCCGATCCTCACCGTGATGGCGGCGGCCACGATCCTCTTCGGCAACATTGCCGCGCTCACGCAGCACAATGTGAAGCGGTTGATCGGGCTCTCCGGCGTGTCGCACGCGGGCTTTCTGCTGCTGGGAGTGGTGGCCTCGGGCGTGCCGGAGGTGGCCGACCTCGCGACGCGTTCCGTGTATTTTTACCTGTTCGCGTACCTGATCGCCTCGTTTGCGGTGTTCGGCGTGATGGCGCATGTCGCCAGCAGCCAGGACTCCGAACAGGATCTGGACCACTACACGGGCCTGGCAAAGAACAACGGGTTTCTCGCCGGCGTGCTCGCCGTCGGGTTGGGCTCGCTGGCGGGGATTCCCCCGCTGGCCGGGTTCGTCGGCAAGCTGCTGGTGTTTGTTGCCGCGTATCAGGCGGGCGCGCGCTGGCTGCTGGTGATCGCGATCACCGGCGTGGTGATCTCGATCTACTACTACTTCGGCTGGATCAAGGCGGCCTTCTTCGAGACCTGGACCCCGCCAGTGGAGCCGGGAACGCCGGCGCGACCGGCGGCCACCCCCGTGGCGTTCACCACCAAGTTCGCGCTCGGAGCGCTCGCGCTGGCGTCCGTCATCCTCGGCTTCTACCAAGGCCCGATCGGCGAGTGGCTCACGCGGTGAGGCCGGCTGCGGCCGGCTGCGCCGGCGGTTTTGAGTTTTGGGTTTTGAGTTTTGGGTGGGGATCCGTTGCACGCTTGCGTGCGTCGATTTCGGCGTAGCGTAGGCGTCCCGCCTGCGCACCTCGGGCGTAAGACCACCCGCGAAATGGGCGCAGCGGACACGATGGTTGCGCAAGCGGGGCTACGTACTCAGACGCGGGCACGCATAAAACCCTCCCCACGGTAAGTACTACCCGGGTTTGCGTGGTTGAAAGGTGGCGGTTTTTTCGGGGGGCGTTCCCCTTCTCCGCATGCTCGTCCTTCGGTTGCTCGTCGTGTTGTTGCCGTGTGTTGTCGTGCTCCGTGCGGCGGAGCGCGAGTTCGTGAAAACGTTTCCGGCGGGGGAGTTGGTGTCCATCGATGTGCAGACTTATCGTGGCGCCATCCTGGTGACGGAGTCGGAGCGGCCGGACGTGCGGGTCGCGGTGCGCGTGGAGATTGGCGGTCGCGACGAGGCCGACGCGGAGGAACTGATGCAAGGGTTTGTGTTCGCCGCGGATCAGTCGGGCGACACGGTCACGGTGCGGGTACGGCATCCGCAGCAGTCGGGCGCCCGGTTTGTGTGGAACGAGGACCGTCAGGTGGTTCCAACCTTGCGCATCGCGGCACCGGCGCGCTGCAACCTCACTTTGAAGACCGGACAGGGCGCCATCAACGTAGGCAACCTCACCGGTCGCCACCGGGTCGAGAACGACTCCGGCGATGTGTTTCTTCGCACAGTCGGGGGAGACGTGGCGGTCAAGACCAACACGGGCGATGTCGTGGTCTCGCGGTGCATTGGCTCGCTGCGGGTGGAGCTGAACCAGGGACAGATCCAGGTCGGCACCGTGACGGGACCCTGCCAGCTGACGAACCATTCGGGGGAGATCGAGGTGCAAAGCCCCAAAGGGGAGCTGACGGTGCGGGCGAAGGCGGGAGCCGTTACGGTGGGCATTCCCCGGGACTTCACGGGCCCGGGTGACGTGCGCACGTCGGGCGGGGTGATTGTCGCGCAGGTCGATCCGGCGGCGTCGGTCCGAATCCACGCCACCACGTCGGTGCTCGCGAACGTGCAGAGCCGGGTGCCGTTCACGGTGGAAGCCGGAGCGCTGGATTCGCGAAGAATGACCGGGATGCTGAACGGCGGCCGCGCGGGGTTGAGGTTACACGCGAGCGGTGGCGACGTGCGGATCGTCCCGCGCGAGCCGGGCTTTGAGTGAGGGAAGGGGAAGGGAAAGGGAAAGTGAAAGTGAAAGTGAGCGGGGGTGGGGAAGTGCGATCGCAGCGTTGAGGCTTTGCCTGCCTTCACTTTCACTCTCACTTTCACTTTCCCTTTCACTTTCACTTTCCGATGCTGATCGACACGCACACGCACCTGGAATCCTTTGCGCGGAAGGGCGCGCTTAACCCCACGCTGGAAGAGGCGCGTGCGGCCGGCATCGATACCCTGATCACGATTGGCACGGCGCCCGACGACTGGTCGCTGTACCGCGACATGGCTCTCGAGCATCCCGGACTCGTGCGGTTTACCGTCGGACTGCATCCGTGCTCGGTGGACGCCGGGTGGGAGGCCGCGGTCAAGCAGATCGAGGCGTTTTGGACGGGCGCGGCGCTCGACCTTCCGGTTGCCCTGGGCGAGTGCGGGCTCGATCGGTTTCATCTGCCAAAGGATCCCGCCGAAGCGGAGCGGATCTTCGGCTGGCAGCGGGCGGCCTTCGAGGCTCAGCTCGCGCTGGCCAGGCGGCTCGGCGCGGTCGTCGTCGTGCATTCGCGCGGAGCCTTTCGCGAGTGCGTGGAGATGATCGACGCGAGTGGGGTCGACTGGACCAAGGTCGTGTTCCACTGCTTCACCGAAGGCGAGGCGGAGATGCGCGAGCTGATGAAGCGCGGCGGCTACGGGTCGTTCACGGGCATTTTGACGTACAAGACCGCGGAGAATATCCGGCAGGCGGCGAGACTGCAGGGGCTGCCGCGGTTCATGCTCGAAACGGATGCGCCATACCTGACCCCCATGCCGCACCGCGGAAAACCGAACGTGCCGGCGTATGTGAAGCACACCGCCGAATTCGCCGCCCAGCAGGTTTTTGGCGTGAGCTACAAGGAACTCGCCGCGATCAGCTCAGCCACCGCCAAGCGTTTCTTCAGCCTCTGATCCACCCCAACCTTAGCCACAGAGGACACAGAGCTCAGAAACGATCCTCAATCAGAGCCACAGATTACACAGATATCGCCCATCGGTGGAATCTGTGGCTAAAATCGGTCTTGGTATTCGCGAAGATTCGCGTGCTTCGCGGCAGCTTTCAGGCCTCCGTGATCTCTGTGTCGGAGCTCCGTGCCCTCTGTGGCGAAGATCGAGCTGCCCGTCGACTTACGCTTCGTCGAATTTGCGGGCGAAGAGGGCTTCGAGCTCGGCGACCATCGCGGCGGCGTCCTCGCCGGTGACGATGAACTTCACCTTCGAGCCCTTGCCGGCGGCGAGCATCATGAGCCCCATGATGCTCTTGCCGTTGACCTGCTCCTCGTCTTTTTCCACGAAGACCTCGGCTTTGAACTTGTTGGTAATCCGCACGATCATGGCGGCAGGCCGGGCGTGAATGCCCATCTTGTTCTGCACCACGAGCTCCTTCGTGAGCGGCTGCGCAGAGGTATCGCTTTTGTTCATGCGGCGGAAGATTGACCGGCGAAGTTCCCGGTCGTGCCGGCGGCTTGCAACCCTAAAACCGATCCTCACGCTGCGGGCCGATGCCATCGACTGCGATCATCGTGCCTTGCCGCCTCGAGTCCACCCGGTTCCCGCGCAAGCTCTTGCATCCGGTGAAGGGCAAGCCGCTGCTCCGCTGGGTGGCCGAACGCATTGCCTCGGAAGCGCCTGAGTACCCCCTCTGGTTCGCGGTGGACGATCCGCTCCTGGCCGACTGCGTGACCGGCGCCGGCTTCCAGGCGATCATGACCAGCACGGCGCACCAAAGTGGGACCGATCGGCTTGCGGAGGCGAACCGCACCGTGGGCGCCAAGTACGTGATCAATGTGCAGGCAGACGAGCCCTTGGTCACCGGTGCCCAGATCCGTGAACTGGCCCGATTGATCAGCGGCGCAGCTCCGATGGCGACGCTGGCGACGCGCTTCACGCGGATCGTCGATTTCTACAATCCGAACCAGGTGAAGGTCGTTCTCCGCCGCGACGGCCGGGCCATGTATTTTTCGCGGTCGCGGCTGCCCTTCTCGCGCGACCTGGGGCTCACCATCGACAACGAATGGCTGGCGCAGACCCCCTGTTACCGGCATCTGGGCCTTTACGCCTACCACGCGGGGCTGCTGGAGAAATTCAGCAGCCTGCCCATGGGCACCTACGAACAAGTTGAGAAGCTGGAGCAGCTACGGGTGCTCGAAAACGGCGACGACATCATGGTCGGCCTGACCGAAGACCCCACCATCGGCGTCGATACGCCAGACGACGCGAAGAAGTTCGAGGAGGCGATAAGCGATAAGCGATAGGCGTTAGGCTGTAGGCGTTAGGCTCCAAACGACCGGGCCCGGAGAATAGGCCGCAAAAAGGCATAGCGCGGCGGAGCCGCAACCAAAGTGGGAAGACTGCGGTAGCAGTTTGGCCCGGTCTCGCGCTCCGCGACTCGCCGGTGGGTTCGGGTTAGTCCTGCCGCGGGCGGTAGAT
>JAEWKR010000098.1 GCA_023457715.1 Verrucomicrobiota bacterium | reverse complement strand
GGAAAATCATCACTTCCGCGCAGGCACAAAACAGTGAGCGGGACCACGGACGGGCTGCATTCGCGTTTCCTCTCCTATTCGTGTTCATTCGTGTGCATTCGTGGTTAATCCGTCTGCATGGTTCCGGTTTAGGCGGAAGGTTTGCGAACGGGTGGACCAGGGCATTCCGCATGAATGAGGGACTACCTACCCGACCCAGGCGCACGGCCAGTGCGTCCGTCTGCCATTCCTGCCGCAGGCGGACACGATGCGCTTCGGGATTTGCAAAATCCGCGGAGACGCTTTTCGCTCGCCGCTCTTTTTTCGCCCGCACGCTCCCATGAAGCACTACGACTTCGCCGCGCAGTTCCATGCCCTGTACAATCAAGCCGTGACCCGTTTCGCGGCCGGCCATCGCGGAGCCGACGCGATGTTCACGGGGGAGGAAACGGCTTTTCTGCGGGCGAACGGCCTCACCGCCCAGCACCTGTACGACTACGCGGAGGACCACAACAATTACGACGGCGAACCGGGTTTCGCGGTCGCCCTCGCCATCGAATCCCTCCGCCGGGATTACTTCCTCAATGCGCAGGCGGGAAAACCGTCCGCCGCGGTGCTCGACGAAGCCGCCCTGCCGGCGAAGACCGAGTCGGTCCAGGGCATCGAATGGCTCCCGCGGCTCATTCCCAAGGCGCGCGCCAAGCTGCGCGGCGAACTCCCCACGTCGCTGATGTACTGCTGCGGAGGGGACCGCAGGTTTTTCAAGCAGCACGACATTTTCCCCGCCGAGTTCCTCAACCTCGTGTGGCGCAGCGGCGATGACACCGCCGCGATCGTGCGCTGGGTGGCGGCGCGTTCCGCCGCGAAGTAGATCCGGGCAGCCTCAGAGCGCCAGCAGGCTGGCAGCCGCAAAATTGCGAGCTTCCTCCCGACCGTCCATTGACCGGACCACTTCGCGCGATACTTTCTGCGGCTTGATCCGTCTGGCTCGCTCGATCCACTGCTCCCACCCTGCGCGGGATTTCAAATTTCAGAGCATCCAAGCTCCGGGCTTGGGATCTGAGATCTGAAATTTGAAATCTGGAATTCCCACTAGCCCACATGAAATATACGCTGAACGTTAACGGCGCGTCGCGGACGGTCGACGTTGCGCCCGACACCCCACTCCTTTGGGTGCTGCGCGATCACCTCGACCTGGCCGGCACCAAGTACGGCTGCGGCATCGGCCAGTGTGGCGCTTGCACCGTTCACCTTAATGGCGTGCCGACCCGTTCCTGCCTGACCCCGGTGTCTACGGTCGGCCGGATGGCGATCACCACGATCGAGGGTCTCGACCCGGCGGGCGAGCATCCGCTCCAGCAGGCGTGGACGGAATTGGACGTCCCGCAATGCGGCTACTGTCAGGCCGGGCAGATCATGACGGCCGCAGCCCTCCTGAAGAGCAATCCGCAGCCCAGCGACGAGGAGATTGATGGGGCGATGGCCGGCAATCTGTGCCGTTGCGCCACCTACCTCCGGATCCGGCAAGGGATCAAGCGGGCGGCGGAACTGGCTGCCGGAGCGCCGGCGGGGACGAAGGAGGGCGCGCAATGAACCCCCTCACCGATCTCGATCGCCGGGACTTTCTGAAGATGTCCAGCCTCGGCGGGGGCGGGCTGGTTCTGGGCGTTTATCTGGGGACGGGCCGGATCCTGTCCGCGGCCGACCTGGCCGGCGACGCCGGTGCGGGCGTCTTTGCGCCGCACGCCCTGCTCCGCCTCAGTGCCGACGGCACCGTCACCATCATTTCGAAACAGCCGGAGATCGGCCAGGGCGTGAAGACCTCGCTCCCGATGATCATCGCGGAGCAGCTCGATGTGGAGTGGTCGCAGGTCACGATCGAACAAGGTGACTTCGACCCGCGTTATGGCGGGCAGTCCGCGGGCGGCAGCACCTCGACGCCGAACAATTACGACGCGTTCCACAAGATTGGCGCGACGGCGCGCACGCTGCTGGTGACGGCAGCCGCGCAGACCTGGGGCATCCCCGAGGCGGAGTGCACCACCGCCGCCGGCGCCGTGCATCACCGGGGCAGCCAACGCACGGCCAACTACGGTTCCCTGGTCGCCGCCGCCGCCAGGCTGCCCGTCCCGCCGGCGGACACGGTGAAACTGAAGGACCCGAAGGATTACAAGCTGCTGGGCACCCGGGTCACCGGCGTCGACAACCCCAGGATCGTCCGGGGCGAGCGGCTCTTTGGCATCGACGTCAAAGTCCCCGGCATGCTGTACGCCGTGTACGAGCAATGCCCCGCGTTTGGCGGGAAGGTCGTCAACGCCAACATTGATCAAATCAAGCGTTTGCCCGGCGTGAGGGACGCCTTCGTGATCGAGGGGACCAGTGACCTGTTCGGCCTGCTCCCCGGCGTGGCGATCGTGGCCGATTCCACGTGGTCGGCGTTCACCGCGCGCAAGCAATTGCGCGTGACCTGGGACGAGGGCGCCGTCGCCGGCCAGAGCTGGGACGATTTCGTCCGCCAGGCGCGCGAAGGTGCTGCCAAACCAGGCGCCCAGGTGCTCCGCAAGGATGGCGATGTCGAAGCGGCCCTGACGTCGGCCGCCAAGGTGGTCGAGGCCGAATACCTGTACCCGTTCATTTCCCACGCCACGCTGGAGCCGCAGAACACGACGGCGCACTTCAAGGACGGGAAAATGGAAATCTGGGCGCCGACCCAGAATCCGGGACCCGCGGTGGATGGGGTGCACAAGGCGCTGCAGATTCCAAAGGAGAACATCACCCTGCACATCACGCGCAGCGGCGGTGGCTTCGGCCGGCGGCTGTTCGCCGAGCCCACGGTGCAGGCGGCCGCCATCGCACAGCGCGTGCCGGCGCCGGTGATGCTGCTGTGGTCCCGCGAGGACGATATGCGCCACGACCTGTTTCGTCCCGGCGGGATTCATTTCCTCAAGGGCGGCGTGGATGCGGCCGGCAAGCTGGTCGCGTGGAAGAACAACTTCTTCACGTTCGGCAACAACGGGCGGCCCGGCAGTGGCGGCGGATTGAACGGCGACGAGTTCCCTGGTCGCTGGGTTCCGAACTACCTCGCGGAACAGACGATCTTCGAGACCGGCTGGCCCATGGGCCCATGGCGCGCACCCGGCAGCTGCGTCTTCAGTTTCGTCATCCAATCCTTCATCGACGAGCTGGCACATGCGGCCGGTCGGGATCCCTTCGAGTTCCGTCTGGAACTCCTCGGCCCCAAGGATGAGGTGCCGGGAACCGGCCCGCGCGGCGGCACCTACAATGTGGGTCGCATGCGGAAGGTCCTTCAGGTTGCGGCGGAGAAGGCGAACTGGGGCCGGCAGAAGTTCGAGAAAGGCCGGGGCGCCGGGATGGCATTCCATTATAGCCACCGGGGCTATTTCGCCGAGGTGGCCGAAGTCACGGTCTCCAAGGACGGCCAGCTCAAGGTCGATCGCGTCGTCGTGGTCGGCGACGTGGGCGCCCAGATCGTCAACCTCAGCGGGGCCGAGAACCAGGTCGAAGGCTCGGTCGTCGACGGGTTGGGCACGCTGATGTATCCCGAACTCAACATCGAACGCGGCCGATGCGTGCAGGGCAACTTTCACGAGTATCCGCTCATCCGGATGCCCGATACGCCGCCGAAGATCGAAACCCATTGGGTCACGACGAACAACCCGACCACCGGTATTGGCGAACCAGCACTGCCTCCGGTTGCGCCCGCGGTGTGCAATGCGATCTTCGCCGCGACCGGCGTCCGCGTCCGCCAGATGCCGTTGTCGCGCGTGGATTTGCGGTGGAATTAGCGCGAGGCGAAATCCCAAATCCCAAAAGTCCAAACGCCAAAAAACTCCAAACACGACCTCTCGATCGCTCCCCCTTTGAAAATTGGTGTTTGAGATTTATTTGGCGTTTGGCGTTTGGATTTTGGAGTTTCGCAAGGTGATCACTTCCCGACGCGACTACCTGCTGCGCATCATCGACGAAGTCGGCCGGATGCTCGCGCGCGTCGTGTTCAAGCGGAGTTCCGGCGCGTACGAGGAGGCGCTCGAGATCGTCGTCCAGGGCATGGAACGGCTCTTTTCGCTGGAGCGCCATCAACTCTTTCAGCTTACGCCCGATCAGCAGCGGCTGCGCCTTGCCTTGGACGAGCCGCCGGACGTGGCGCGCGACAAGCTGCTCGTCTACGCCTCGCTCAGCCTCGAGGCCGGGATCGTGTACGCGCAGCTCGCCAACAACCGGATGGCCCAAGCCAGTTATTGGAACGCCTTGAGTTTCGCGCTCGCGGCCGACGAATACGCGGTGACCTCGCCCCCGCCGGCGTACGCCCCCCATATCGACCATCTGGTCAGCTTGATCGGCTACGAAAACCTGGACGCCGGGACGCGCCGCCGCGTGGACGATCGCGATTAAGGCGGCGGACCCCCGCTAGAACAGCTCCCCCTGCACCGGCGCCGGCGGCTTCTTCACCCCGAGAAAACTTCCGTACCGCTCGAGCCAGTCATTGAGTTTCTCGGTGTAGTAGTCTGCGTCGTAGGGAGCGTTCTCCGCGTCGAACCGTTCCAGCGCCCTTGCGCGCTGCCAGTCGGCACCACCGCGGGCATTCCGCGCGGCCGCGATGTAGTACGTGATCCGATCGCCCATTCGCGGCCGCGGCGACAAGGGCAACGCCGCCTCGGCCGACGCCCGGCGGGGTTTTCCGCCTTCGGCGATGAAGCGCTCATAGCCATCAAGGTTCTGGCTCAACGTTTCACTCCGCGCGAGTTCCTCAACCGGCAGGCTGCGCGTGCGCAACTTCCGCCGGTACTCCTCCGCCGTCTCGAGCGGCGACTGGGTCGAGGCTCCCAGCACAAAGCCGATCAGCTGGTCGGAAAGCGTCTTGAGGTACGGTTCGATGCCGCGGGAGCGCAGGGCGCTCCCCCGCAAGGTGACCTCCCGGCCATCGTACAGGGCGTAGTTCTTCGCCTTGTAGCAGAACATCGCCTCGTACTTCCCATCGTACTCCAGTTCGATGCCCTCCGGCAGGATGGGGGCAACCTGACGCAGCAGCGCCTCCGGTTGTTCGAAATATTCGCGCGAGGACAGATAGATGCCGTCCGTGTCGGCTTCGAGGATGGTGCAGCCCAGCGCCGCAAACGCGTCGATCAACTGCTGGAGCAACTCGCGCCCGCGGCGCGTGACCTCCGCCGCCAGCGCCCCATCACCGAACCGCGCGCCGGAGAACCCGAGGTACCCATAGAAGGAATTGATCAGGATCTTGAAATTGGTCTGCCGCGCCTGCGCTTCACTGCGCTCCTCGGCGCTCGCCGCCGTCCGCGCCAGCTGTTTGTAGGTCAACCGGTACTCCCGCAGTTTCCGCAGCAGCGGAATGAAGACGCCCAGCGAGTCGTTCTGCGGATTGCGTCCGATCGCGAGCAGCAGGCTCGGATACAGCGAGGCGACGTCGAAATGGAGAACATGCCGGTAAACCCCCTCCTGGAAGCTTCGCGTATAGCCCCCTTCGAAAGGCTGCACCTCGGGCGGAAGCGGGCACGCCTGCCGGGCGTGGTAATATTCCTCGAGGAACAGCAGATCGATCTTCGCCGTTGCCCCCCGGAGCGTCGCATCCTGGAGCAGGATCGGAAACGTCCGCGTCTGCTCGAAATACGTCGGCAGCAGCTGATCGGCCAGTCCGTGCGTCTCGCGCAGGTCATCCTCGAGGTACGCACAGAACCGCGCCGGGTCCCGCCGGAAAACGTCCTGGATCTGCGCCCCGTCGATGTAGGTGCGACCCGAGCCGGATTCGGGGGTGATGCCGAAATACACCGCCGCTTCCTTCAACCCGTACGAGGTGAGCTCGCGCGTCGTGATGTCGAACAGCTGAACCAGCAGGTAGGTATCGATCACCGCCCGCCCCGCCAGGTCGCAGCGGGTGAAATCGATCCAGCGTTCCGCGACTTTCAGGCGGCTGCTGCGAAATCGCGCCTTCTGGCCGTACCGACCCCAGGCGCACGGCACTCGCAGGCGGCGGCCGCGCTGCCGCAGGTAATCGAGGTCGAACTTGAACAGGTTGTGCCCTTCGATCACGTCGGGATCGAACTCGCCGATCGCCTGGTTCAACGATTCGAGCAGGGTGCGTTCCGCGGCATCGGTGGAGTCAGCCAGCAGGAGAAGCCGGTTGACGCCATTGAGCCTCAGGCCGATCGCGAGAACCCGGTCGTCGGCGCGCGCTGCGTCCGGGAATCCGCCGCCGGGCGACGCCACCTCGATGTCGAGTTGCATCCGCCGCAGCTGGCCAAACGCCAGGTCCTGATACAACCGCTGCCGGGTCTGGAGCAGGAACTGGCTCTCGTACGGCCGCACGACATCGGCGCTGATCGATTCGGCGCGGACCCGCTCCAGCGCCCGGTCAAACGCTCCGCCGCCCTCGGTGTGCAACAGGTGATTGAAAGGCGCCTCCCCCGCCAGCCGCTCGATCTGATGCCCCGTTGGCGGCGGATCGGCGCCGCCCCCCCCTGCGTTCGGTGCACCGTTCAGCCATGCAAACGGCCGCAACGCCTCCTCGCGCGTTTCACGCCCAGGACCTGCCGCCACCGTCGTGAACACGCGCCCGCTGTCGTCGACCCAGACACCGCAAAGGGAGGGCATGGTTGGTTTGCGAATCGTGTTCGAGAGGAGGGCGGGGCTTCAGCCCGCCAGCTCGGACTTCATCCCGCTCGAAGACGGGCTGAAGCACCACCCTGCCCCACGAGGCGTCCCTGCGGCCCCTTCATCCCTCAGGCCGGCTTCACATACACCATGGTCACGGCGACCACGGCCAGCACGAGGATGAGCGCCATGAAGGCACCGGACTTCTCGCGTTTGCGGTAGCCAATGCCCGCAAGGGCGGAGAGCGCGACCCAGACCACCACCTTGACCCACACCCAGGTCAGCATGCCAAAGCCATACATGCCCTGCCACATGCGGATGCCGGTCAAAAGCGCCAGCAGCGTGGCGATACCGGTGATCATCATCACGCGCTTGCGGGTGTCGGGTGCGGCCGCGAAGGCATAGAACGTGTAGGCGAGCAGCGCGACGACGGCGGCGACGTGGATGATGTGCAGGGCGTTGAGTTCGGCGACAGACATGGTGGTGGGTGGAAGTGGACGTTAAAGCGCCGCACCATCGCCAGTTCAGAGACGTTGGCAAGCCGAAGCGGAAGGCTCCACGCGTCCACCGGGTGCCAGGCCCTGCCTCTTTCACCGATTCCCGTTTGACGAAGCCAGGGGTGCACCTAGGTTGCGATTCGACACCCTGCAGTGTTCGAGGTGCTTTCAATAACTGCTCTTTGCCTTAGATCAAAATTGGGAGCCAACAAACCCGCGGAAGATGCCAGGCCGTAAATCGGAAGGCAGAGGCTGCGGGCCGGCGCCCACCTTAACCTAAAAAGGCCTGAGCCTTTGGGCATACGGCACAGGCGGGGTGTCATCTCTTTATTCCGAATTCGGTGGCTGCGGTGCTTCAGCCCGCAGAATCCCACCTCGTTCGCGGGCATTCGCCGTGAAGTGCCCGGCTTGGGTCCCTTTGGTCCCTTCCGTCCCTTTCCCCGCCTCACGGCAGCTCGTACAGCTCCACGAGCACGACCCCGGTCGTCCTGCCGGCGCCCGAGACGACCACCGAGTAGGTGCCCGCGGGGAGGTCGGCGATCAGCGCCGCGTCCTTGGAATCACCCGCCACAAACGGATATGCGTACGCCGCGCGGATGGCTTCGCGCAGGGCGGGTCCGCCACCCCAGTCGTCGTTTGACTGGAGGATGCCGGATCCATTCCTCAATTCGACCTGCGGGTTGGCCAGGAAGCCGGGAACCTCGAGCTCCGCCAACGTCGGGCCAACGGCACGAATGAGCACCCGCTTCTTCCCGGCCCCGACCAGGGAGAAGCCGATGATCGGGACGTCGCCATCGACGCCGCACCACGTGCGCGCCGAGACGTTGACGAGCCGCGGGGTCGCCGCGGTGAACTCCGGCGACGCGTCGTAGATTTCCGCGAGCGCCACGCCACTGCGCGCCTGTGTGTCCTTTACCTGGACGGTGTACCCGCCGGTTTCCGGCAACGGCAGCACGAGCGCGGCATCCTTGCTCATCATGTTGCTCAAGTGAAACGCATGCACGCGCGCCTCAGCCATGACCACCTGGACGCTGCCCATCCAGTTGTCGCTCCCGGCGATGGCGCTGCGGCCACTGAAGACGGTCGCCAGCGGATCAGGCAGCGCCCCCGGCACTCCGTAGCGCATCAGTTCCGGTCCGATCCCGCGGATCAACAGTGGCTTTTCCGCCCCGAAGCTGCCACCCTGGACCCAGAATCCCACGATCAGCGGATCGTCGCCCGCCACGCGGGCCCGGATGGAAAGGTTGGCGATATGGCTCGCGGAAAACGGGGTCACCGTGACCTTCGTGCCCCCGCTGAGCACCGACCCGGCCGCATTCGTGACCCGCACCCGGTAGGTGCCGGCACTGGCGGCGTCGGACACCAGCAGCTGGAACGTGGCGGCGGTCGCGCCCGGGAGGGGCAGCCCATCCTTTTCCCATTGGAAGGTGAAGGGCCCGGTGCCGGTGAGCTCGGCTGTCAGGGTGATCGGCTCTCCGGCCTGCACGGACAGCGCCTCGGGCAGGCCGCCGACCTCGGGCGGCAGCGGTCCGCTTGCGCCATTGGTCAACACCGCGGGCGTCGTGCTGGCCGTGCCCTTGGCGTTCGTCACCTCGAGGACATACGTCCCCGTCTGGGCCGCGCCCACCGCCGCGATCTTCAACGTCGCGGCCGTGGCCCCCGGCAGATAATAGCCGTCCTTGGACCACTGATACGTCAGTGGGCCGGTTCCTGCGACCTTGGCGGTCAGGATATGGGCCGCGCCTGTCACCACCTGCGTCGACGCCGGCGATTCGATGATGGCCGGCTTCGTGGCGGCGCCGTTGAGGCCCCGCTGATGCACCGCCATGGCGAAGGCCGCGAGGTTCACCGGCCCGAACGGCCTTCCCAGGCTGCGCATGGCGCTGTTGTAGGTGGGGCGGTAGTGCCCGGTGGCCCGGTAATGGGCCCCTTCGAAGATGCTGACGATATTCTCGTTCGGCGCGGTCGTGGCGGGAAACGGCGTCTCCGGCAGCACGAATTTTGCCCAGGGCACCGCGGTCCGGGTCGTCTTCTGGGTGGCATTGCGATGCTCGCCGGGGGGATAATGCGGCGCCGCAGCCGCGTCCACATACTCGTCTGTCAGATCGGCAAAGGAGTGGCCCAGCTCGTGAAGGAGGATGTTCGTCGCCTCGGGCGCCAGCGAGGTCACCGCGATCGCGCCGCCCGAGCCGCCGTACTTGGTCGAGTTCACCAGCACGATCACGACGTCGTACTCCGGCACAAACTGGCCCAGCAGCTGGTAGACCTTGAGCGAACCGCCGGTGCCAAGCGTGAGCAGCCGGTCCACGCCGGAGGTGCCGAACGTGGCATTGAAATAGGTGTCGCGGACGACGCTGCCGCCCGGGTCGTCCGCCCCGGACTGATTGCTCGCGACGGAGATGGCGTATCCGTTGATCGCATCCGCGAACGGCGCCCACGATTCGTTGGCCAGGATTCCGTTCAGCGTCGTCGTGGCGTCGTTGAGAAATTTCTGACTCTCGCCCGCGGTATAGCCCTCGCCGAGCAGCACGAGATTCAGCGATGAACTGCGGGACCCCGTGGCCCGGAGTTCATGCAGCGTCTGCGCGGACGCGGCGCAGGCACCGGCGATCAGACACCAGCAGGCGGCAAAGAAGCGAAACATCAGGGTAAGGGGAAAGTGCCAAGGGGGCGCCGGCGGATCTGGCCGTCGATCGTCAGCCGTTCGACCAGCGTGACGGTGCGGGCCCCGGCGACGAGGGGAAACCGCAGCTGAAAGGCCTCGGAGTCCAGCTCGCGGGGCAGCTGCTTGATCTGACCGGGACGTTCGGGATCCTCGTACTCGTCCACGCGCCGCAGCGGATGATCGAGCGCCCCTTGATAAACCACCTGGCCGCCGGCGTCCTGGAGCGAAAACTCCAGTTGATGGGGCGCCACCGAGGTCGGCGGCGCTTTCACCCGGCCGGGTGCGATCACCGTCTCCGCTACCTGCAACCCGGCGCGACTCATCACGAAGGTCAGCACCGTCAGGCGGTGTGGTTCGAGCCCGGCGGCGTCCACGGACGCGATCTCCCGGGACGAGTCCTGTTTGGAAAGGCCGGCGGCTCGCCGAGCTTCGGGCTCCGCGCCGCCCGCCTCGTTCCGGACGGCCTCCGACACCGGCGTTGACCGTCCACACGAGCGCGCACCGAGGCCCGCTGCCAGCAGCAGTCCAAGCCCGAGCAGAAGGAGCAGAGAGGTAGAACGGCGGGAACGTGCCATGCTCTGGCGATTTAGGTACTCAGCCCCTTCTACGCGGCCAAGGAGAATCCGGATGCACCGCCTGGGTCAGTTGGCCCACCTTTTTGAACCGGCGCCCGCCCGCGACCTACCGGCCTCTCCCGTAGCGCTGGCTTCACCCGATACCCCTTCCGTGCGTAGCGCCGGCTTCAGCCGGTACCCTTCCCCCTCTCCCGCTCCGCCGGAACCCTTGCCGGCCAAGGCGTTCTGAGGAGCTTCTCCGCATGAAAACCCTGTTTGTGTTCATTCTCGGCCTCGCGATCGGCGCAGTGGCCCTCTATTACTACCAGCGGCAACCGCTGGCCGGGTCCACCGGCGAACGGGTGGCGGCCACCACCGGCAACGTCACGGTCGCCGCCCGCGAATCGGCGGACCGCGCGGTGGACAAAACCCGGGCGGCGGCCTCCGACGTTTCCGAGGCGGTGCAGCAGAAGATGCGGGACTGGAACCTCACGCCCGAAAACATCCGCGCGGAACTGGCTCGCGGAAAGGAAGTGGTGCGCGAAAACGCCGCGCGCGCCGGCGACAAGATCGCGGATGCGCGGATCATCGCGATGATCAAGGCCAGGTTCATCTTGGATCGCGATCTGTCCGCGATGGACATCGACGTCGACAGCCGCGACGGACGCGTGACCCTCAACGGCAGCGTGGGCAGCGAAGCCGCCCTCGGCAAAGCCGTCGCCCTCGCCCTCGACACCGATGGCGTCCGCAACGTCTCGTCACGTTTGACCGTTGCCGCGCCGTAACACCCCGACGCTCCTTCGTGCTCGTGCTCGTCATCGTGCTCGTGCTCGGTCCGAACGATCACGAGCAAGAGCACGATCACGAGCACGATTCGAACCGGCAGCCGGCATGAGGGTCGCCGGATCGGAATCGCCCGGAGCTTCGCGTCTATTCGCGTCCATTCGCGGTTGGTTTCATCGCTCACCCCGCACGCGGTTTGCGCGCTGAAACGGGACGGTCCCCGAAAACAATTTCTTGCACTTCGCGAATGCGCTGCGTAACGGCTCGCGGTCCATGAAGTCACTTGTCATCGCCGAGAAGCCCTCCGTGGCAGCCGATCTCGCGCGCGCCCTGGGTAAGGTTCCGAAGAAGGGCGACCACTATGAAAACGACGAGTACGTCATCTCCTACGCGCTCGGCCACGTGGTGGAACTCGAGATGCCGGAGGACATCGACAAGAAGAAATACGGCTTCTGGCGGCTCGAAACCCTGCCGATCATTCCCAACAAGTTCGGACTGAAACCCGTCGAGGATTCCAAGGAGCGGTTCAACGCGCTGAAGAAGCTCATCGCCCGCAAGGACATCGACCAGATCATCAATGCGTGCGACGCCGGGCGGGAGGGCGAACTCATCTTCGCGTATCTCTATCAGCTCACCAAGGCCAAGCAGCCCGTGAAGCGGGCCTGGATGCAGACGATGACCGCGGACGGCATCCGACAGGCTTTTGAGAACCTGCGTGACGGCGACAAGATGCAGGGCCTGCAGGACGCGGCCCGGTGCCGCAGTGAAAGCGACTGGTTGATCGGGATCAACGGCACCCGCGCGCTGACCAAGCGCATGTTTGGCTCGCGGGCCGGCAATGTGGCCTCGGTCGGCCGCGTGCAAACTCCCACCCTCGCGATCGTCTACGCCCGCGAGCAGGAGATCCGGAACTTCAAGCCGCGCGCGTACTGGCGCGTGACCGCGAGCTTCGAGGTGGCGAAGGGACGCTACGAGGGCGTGTATCAGCGCCCCAACTTCAAGCGGGCCGAGAACGACGAGCACGACCGGATCGACCGGATCTGGGAGCAGGCGCACGCCGAGGCGGTGCTCGCGGCCTGCCAGGGCCAGCCGCTCGCCACCGTCACGGAGGAGAAGAAGGCCAGCACGCAGGCCTCCCCCCGGCTCTACGATCTCACCACGCTCCAGCGCGAGGCGAACAACCGCTACGGCCTGTCCGCCCGCCGCACGCTCCAGATCGCCCAGGCGTTGTACGAGCGCCACAAGATGATCACCTACCCGCGTACCGATTCGCGGGCGCTGCCGGAGGATTACATTCCCACCGTGCGCGAGACGCTGCGCAATCTCTCGGGCTCCGATCTCGCCACCCATGCCCAGCGGGTGCTCGACAGCGGCTGGGTCGTGCCCAACAAGCGCATCTTCAACAACGCGCAGATCTCGGACCACTTCGCCATCATCCCCACCACCCACGAGGCCAAGAATCTCGATGAGATGGAGGGCAAGGTGTTCGACATGATTGCGCGTCGCTTCGTCGCCACGTTCCACCCGGCGGCCGAGTTCGACATCACCACGCGCACCAGCACCGTGGCGGGGCACGATTTCAAGACGGAGGGCAAGGTGCTCACGTCCCCCGGGTGGCTCGCGGTCTACGGCAAGACCACGGTCGAGGACGGCGCCGCCGACTCCAGGGCGCTCCCGGCGCTCAGCAGCGAGGATGGCTCTCCCGCGCAGGCGAAAACCGTCGACCCGGAGCTGCACGCCGAACAGACGAAGCCGCCACCCCGGTACACGGAAGCCACGCTGCTCTCCGCCATGGAAGGCGCGGGCAAGCTCGTCGACGACGAGGAACTCGCCGGCGCGATGAAGGAACGCGGACTCGGCACGCCCGCCACCCGCGCCGACACGATCGACGGCCTGATCAACCAGAAGTACATGGACCGCAACCAGCGCGAGCTCGTGCCCAGCGCGAAGGCCGAGCAGCTGCTTCAGTTCCTGGGCGCCGTAAAGGCGGAGGAACTCACGAAACCCGATCTCACGGGTGAGTGGGAGTACAAGCTGCGGCAGATCGAGCACGGCAACTTCACGCGCGACCAGTTCATGGCGGAAATCGCCGCCACGACCAAGGGTATCGTCGAGCGCGTCAAAGGCTTCGAGGAGGATGAATCCGTCGCGCGCGAAACCGACATTCTCTCGCCCACGGACGGCAAGCCCCTGCGCGAGACCCTGCGCGCGTACAAGTCGCAGGACGGCGAGCTCACGGTCTACAAGGTGATCGGCGGCCGGAAGATGGAGGAGCACGAGATCAAGGAACTCGTGGAAAAGCGGGTCGTCGGTCCGCTCGACGGCTTCATCTCCGCGAAGACGCGCGCCCGGTTTGCCGCCACCCTGAAACTCACCAAGGACGAGGAAGCCGGAAAGTGGAAGGCTGAATACGATTTCGGGGACAAACAGGACCTCGGCGAACTCGAACCGTTCTGGAAGGACCCCGTCACCGGCGCCGAGCTCTGCGAGAATGGCTCAAGCTACATTCTGCGCGAGCGCGACGGCGACGGCTGGAAGCAGACGTTCCGCGTCGGTCGGCTGATGTGCCAGAAGCCGATTCCGCGCGAAGCGGCGATCAAGCTCGTGAGCGAGGGCAAGACCGACCTGATCCAGGGCTTCACGTCCAAGAAAGGCCGTCCCTTCGACGCCTTCCTCAAGCGCGAGGACAGCCGCATCGGCTGGGAGTTTCCGCCGCGCGCGCCGAAGCTGGACAAGGACGGCAATCCCATCGCCCGCAAAGCCAAGGCCCCACCCGATCTCTCGAAGGCCGCCGTCGTGGGCCGGAGCAAGATGCACAAGGACGGAGAGGTGCTCGAGACGCCCGAAGCCTTCTACGTCCGCCGCCCGGATCAGGACAATCGCATCGTCCTCACCCTGAAGCGCGAACTCTGTGGGAAGAAACTCGGCTTCGAAGAAATCAAGTCCCTCTTCGACGATGGCCGCACGGGGCTGATCTCCGGCTTCATGTCCAAGCGCGGCATCGCCTTCGCGGCCTACCTGGTACTCTCGAAGACCGGCGCCAAGGCCGAGTTCGAGTTCCCGCCGCGGTAAGGGAAAACGACTCGGATTTGCGGGCGGGCCGCCCGCCGTCCATCGTAGGCCGCAGTCCCCCGGGACCGTGGGCGGCCCCCCCGGCCATGGA
>JAEWKR010000097.1 GCA_023457715.1 Verrucomicrobiota bacterium | reverse complement strand
GACACGGAGGCTCGGTCCTTGGACAAACCTGTTCATCGCGTAACGCCCAAGACAGTCGCAGCGCCCGCCTCCGGCTCGGCTCTGATTGGGCCTCTGTGACCTCTGTGGCAAAATCGGCATTCAGGTTGGACGTTGGACGTTGGATGTTGGACGTTGAATTCAATGTTCATCCGCCCGTGAGCACTTTCCGCTGGACGCAAGGGCGGGGGATGCACGTGATTGGGAGCTGAGGCTTTTACCCCATCATGCCGACCACCCCAGAGTATGATCGTTGGTTTCGGGAGGAGGTGCACGTGCATGGGGAGGCGCTGCGCAACTGGATCCGGGCGAAGTTTCCCGGGATCGTCGACGTCGAGAACCTGATCCAGGAGACCATGGCCCGGGTTTGGCGGGCGAATACCAAGCGCGGGGTGGCGGCGCCGCGATCGCTGCTCTACACCACCGCCCACAACCTGGCCGTGGATCAGCTCCGCCGCCAGAAGGTCGTGCCGATCGAATCTGTAGCGGAAATGGGCGAACTGCCCGTCTATGAAGAGGGTCTAGCCCCGAACGATCTCACCGCCCGCAATCAGGAACTCGAGTTGCTCACCCAGGCCATCCAGTCACTGCCCGACAAATGCCGGCGCGTCCTGACGCTCCGGAAAATCTACGGCTTGTCCCAAAAAGAGATCGCGGCGGAGCTGGGCATCAGCGAACACACCGTCGAAGCGCAGGTCGGCAACGGAATGCGGCGGTGCGCCGCGTTTCTGGCACGCCATGGGCTTCCCTGAACCGTGTCCATGCTCGAACCAGACGAACCCGCCGCCCGCGCCGCCGCCACCTGGCTGGCCAGGCGGGACCGTGGGCTGACGCCGGCGGAGCAGGACGCCTATTTGCAGTGGCTCCGTGAAGACCCCAGCCACGGGGCGACGATCGCGCAGCTGGAAAAGACCTGGCAAAAGCTGAACCTTCTCGCCGCGTGGCAGCCGGAACACAGCACCCGTCCGAACCCCGATCTGCTGGCTCCGCGCCCACGCCGAATCTGGTGGCCGGCGCTGACCGGGCTCGCTGCGGCGCTCGTCGTCGGCCTGCTCCTTTTCGGTTCGGGTCCCGCTCCGGTTGAGACCGTGGTGGCCACGGGGGCCGTCATTCATCCAGGCCCGCAGCGGATGACGCTGCCGGACGGCTCCCTGGTCGAACTCAATGCCGGCGCCAAGGTGGACGTCCGTTACACCGCGGAAAAACGCGTGGTCCGATTGGTGAGCGGCGAGGCCCATTTTGTCGTGGCGAAGAACCCGGGTTGCCCCTTCGAGGTTGAAGCGCAATCGCTGTCGGTGCGGGCGGTCGGCACGGCCTTCGCGGTGACCCTGGGCGGCGAGTCGGTGGCGGTCCGGGTCACCGAGGGCATCGTCGAGGTGGAGGATGCTCATCCGGCCATGGGACAAACCGGCAATCGCGTGCTCTCGCAGGTCACGGCGGGACAACTGGCAACCGTGCGCGCCCTCGACTCGGGGGCGCCGCGCCTGGAACTGGTCGACATCACGCCAAGCCAGATGGACGCCGAACTCGCGTGGCGCGGCATCCGCCTCGAATTCGTGGATCTGCCCCTGCGCGATGTCGTTGCCGAATTCAACCGCTACAACACCCGCAAGCTGGTCATCGCCGACGCCAGCACCGGTTCGATCGTGGTCGGCGGCAATTTCCGGGCGGACAACGTGGATCCTTTCGTGCGCCTGCTGGATGTCGGTTTCGACATCAGCGCGGAAACCGGCGAAAACGAGATCGTGCTCCGCAAGCGGTAGGCTACCACTGCGCGCTTACCGTCAGCATCATATGGCGGGGAAAGCCCCAGCTGGACGCTGAGACGACGTAGCGCTCGTCGGTCAGGTTCTTCACCGTGAGGTCCGCCGTCCAGCGGTGGGCCCACGCGCGGAAACGATAACCGACGCTCATGTCGATCGTCTCGTAGGTGGGGTTGCGGTAGGTCGGGTTGGAGGCAAACGGCGACATGGCGCCGACGTGATTGATGCCGCCGGCAAACGTGAACCCCTTGAGCGGGCCGCGGGAGGGCAGGTACTTGCCCCAGACCGCGACGGTGCGATCCGGCGTCGCCACCAGGTGGGTGCCATCCAGCCGCCGGTCGATCGGGTGCTGGCGGTACACGGCGTCGCATTCGCTGTAGCCGAACATGACCTGCAGTTCGGGCACCGGCATGAAAATGAGTTCGAACTCGGCGCCCTGACTGAATTGGACCCCCCCCTGGACGTCGGTGAACACCGTGGTCCCGCCCGAGTCGATGCCGGTCGGGACGGTCACAATCCCGGTGGGGCTCGCTCGAATCCGATAGAAGGAGAGCGTGCCCGAGACCCGATCGTCGGGTGTGGCCAGCTTGAAGCCGCCCTCCCAGCCGCGGCCGACCGAGGGGCTGGCGGGGGTGGTGGGCACGTTGTTGACGCGGAGGAGCGTGCCATTGGCGAGGAAGGATTCACTGTAGGAGAGGAACGTGGAAAGCGCCGGAGTGACGCGGAACAGCGCACCGATCTGCGGCACGTCCGCGGACCGGCGGCTTGCCGGCGTAGCCGTGCCCGCCAGATGGTCCCGGGCGGGATTATTCTGGAGCGTGTGGCGGGCGTAGCCGGCCAAAACGTGCAGCTTCTCGTCGCGAGTCTGCGCGGACACCACCGCATGAAGCGACGAGGCCGAACTGGAGGCGGCCATGTTGACGGCGGGCAGCAACGCGGAAAGCCCGAAGGGCACCGCGCGATTCCAGGTCGACGGATCGCGCAGGTCCCAGGGGCGAAGGTAGTGCATGTGCCCCGGCACGTTGGGATTGTTGCGCTGCACGGCGCGATACCGCGTGTCGAAGACGTGTTTGGTGCCGACCAGGGCCCGCCACTTGAGTCCTGCGCCCTCGGCCTGGGTGACGACGTCGGCCTGAACCACGCGTTCGCCGCCCCATTGGTGTTCCCAACGGTTGCGGCGGAACATCGCATCGTCGGGGGTAAGGCCGGCTTCCGGCGGGTAATAGGCATCGATCGCCGCCTGCGTCAGCAGTCCGGTGCCGCCCTGGCCGGTCGCACGCCATTCCATATCCCAATACGAGTCGAGATAGGTGCCGCGGAAGTCGACGTGCTCCCCAAGCTTCGCGGTGAACTCGACGCTGAGAGCATCCGAGGCGAATTCCTGAAAATCGCCGACCCCGGCATAGTTGAAATTCCAGGGCACGCCGAGATACGGGGACCGGGAGGTGCCCTGCTTGAAACTCGTGATCAGGCCCGCGGGCGTCATGGTTTCGCGCCGGTCGAAGTGTTCATACTCGACCGTCACCGCCGTCGCGTCCGTCGGCCGCCAGGTCAGGCTGGGGGCGACGAGCGTCTTCCGGCCTTCGAACAGTTCGTGGAACTGCTGGATGTTTTCCCGCATCGCGATCGCGCGATAGAGAAGTTTGCCGCCGGTCCCGGGCACCGGTCCGGTCGCGTCGAGGGTTCCGCGGGCGTAGCTCTGGTCACCGACGCTGGCGGACAGGGTGAGGGCGGGGGTGCGCGCCGGTTTCTTGGTGATGTAATTGATCACTCCGCCGGGGTTGATCTGCCCATAGAGGAGCGATGAGGGCCCTTTCACCACCTCCACGCGCGCGATGTTCGTGGTGTCGACAAAGCGGAAGGCCGAAAAACCGTTGCGCTGCACGGCCGCGGACGTGAAGCCGCGGATGTTGTAGCGGATCCAGCCCTGGGGGGAAACGTTGTCCTGGTGGACGCCGGGGGCCCATTTCACCACGTCGTAGAGATCGTAGGCCTTCTGGTCTGCGATGAACGCCTCCGTCAACGCGGTGACATTCATTGGTAGATTGCGCAGGGGGACCGCCATCCGCGTGGCCGAAATGCTGTTGCCCGCCTTGTACCCGACGTCGGCGCCGCTCTTCACCTCGAAAGGGGAGAGCAGCACGAGGTCGTCGCCCGCTTCGGGCGCCGCGGCCACGGCGGGCACCCCGGGGGGCCGGGGAGTGAGGGGGCGGGGCGCGACGGAACGCGGATCCGAACCCGCCGCCTCGCCACTCGAACGGGTGATCACCCAGGCTCCGCTGGCCGGGTCCTGGGTGGCATGCAGTTCCGTGTTGTTGACCAGCGCATGCAGCGCCTGCTCGGGAGTGAACTGGCCGCTCACCGGTCGCGTCCGCACCCCCCGGACCTGGTCGGCCGGGAACAGGAGTTGCTCGCCCGATTGCTGGGCAAATTGCCGCAGCGTCTGGCTGGCATCGCCTTCCGCAATCTTGAATGGACGCGGCACCGCCATCCCGGGCTCGCCGCCGCGCAGCGAAAACGCGGCAAGGAGGATCAGGAACAGGAGGGGGAGAATCTTACCGGTGGGGTTCGGGCGGAGCTTCCGCATCAACAGGCGCCGGAGTAGACGATTCAGGACGCCGTTGCCACACCGGAAACGGGCTAACGGGCAGTATGAGAACGTGGGCTCGGAAAGGGGCGCTACGGGGGACAGGTACCCTAGGTTCGTATACGGGGGGA
>JAEWKR010000096.1 GCA_023457715.1 Verrucomicrobiota bacterium | reverse complement strand
TGAAATCTGAAATCTGAAATTCCCGGCGCAGCCGGCCTGCAGGACTGAACCTGAATACCGATTTCGCCACAGAGGTCACAGAGGCCCAATCAGAGCCGAGCCGGAGGCGGGCGCTGCGACTGTCTTGGGCGTTACGCGATGAACAGGTTTGTCCAAGGACCGAGCCCCCGTGTCCTCCTTGTCGGAGCTCTGTGCTCTCTGTGGCTACTTCGGAATCCAGGATGATCCTTGGGATTTCTTTGGCGTTTGGAGTTTGGCGTTTGGAATTTGTCCGGCGGCAGCACCCTCGCACTTGCCGACTACCGTCCGAACGGCCATGGTACGCCGACCCCCTTTAAAACATGTCTACGCGGTTTCGTCTGGTCCCCTGTGCTTTGATTGCGTTTGGCGTTTCGCTGAATGCCCAAACCCCGAACGACGGGCTGCCGCCGCCGGAACTCACCGAATACTGGGAGCCGGTGCCGAAGGTCGTCGAGGCGCCCGCCGGCGGGGTGCCGTCCGATGCGATCGTGCTCTTCAACGGCAAGGATCTGGCCGCCTGGGAGTCGGAGAAGACGCCCGGCGAGGCGGCGCCCTGGAAGATCGAGGAAGGGGCGGCCGTGGTCGTGCCGAAGGCGGGCGGCATCAAGACCAGGCAGGGCTTCGGCGACGTGCAGCTGCACCTGGAATGGCGCGCCCCCGCGCAGATCGTCGGCAAGAGCCAGGGCCGCGGCAACAGCGGCGTGTTCTTCATGGGGATGTACGAGGTCCAGGTGCTGGATTCGTATCAGAATCCAACCTACGTCAACGGGCAGGCCGGCTCGGTCTACAAACAGCACCCGCCGCTGGTGAACGCCACGCGCGCGCCCGGCGAGTGGCAGACGTACGACATCGTCTTTCAGGCGCCGCGTTTTGACGCCGCCGGCAAGCTGCTCAGCCCGGCGTTCGTCACCGTTTTCCACAACGGCGTGCTGGTCCAGAACCATGCGGAATTGACCGGTCCGACGCAGTGGCGCGGCACGAGCCCCTTCAAGGCTCATCCCGCCAAACTGCCGCTGTCGCTCCAGGAGCACGGCAACCCGGTCGCGTTTCGTAATATCTGGATCCGCGAACTGAGCCTGCCGGAGAAGAACAAGCAGTAGGCAATAGGCGGTAAGGCTTTGGGTACGTTGTCCCGCCTTCAGGCGGAATGCTTGGGGGTTGCGGTCGCGCCCAAACCTTCCGCCTGAAGGCGGGACAACGTACTCAAACAAGAAGGCGGCGGACCCAGGGGTAAAATCTCAAATCTCAAATTTCAGATCATCTGAAATTTGAAATCTGAAATCTGAAATTCCCCTGAGTCCGCCGCCTTCGTTTTGCCTAAAGCTTACAGCCTAAAGCCTAAAGCCTACCACCTACCGCCTACCGCTTATTTGCCCTCTTCACCGAAGACTTCGACTTCGATGTAGTGGTTCAGCTCGTCGGAGGTGTTGCCGTTGCTGTACACGCGGACGTAGCGGCCCTTGTTGCCCTTGGTGTCGATCACGCGGCCCTTGTTCGTCTCGATGTAGGCGTAGTCGGAGCCTTTGCCGAGACCGGAGGAGTTGTCGTCGTCGTTGTTGTACACGGTGTGGACGCCGTTCTTGAACTCCGGGTCATCCGAAACCTGCACAAGGACATCGTGGTACACGCGCGCCTGGGAGTGGAAGTGCCACAAGGCAATGGCGGCGATCTTCGCCGGTGCGCCGAGATCGATCTGCACCCACTGGGTTCCCGGCCCGAGCTCCACGAAGGTGCCCTCGGTGCCGCCCTTTTCACCATCGGTGATGAAGGTCAGCTCGCCGATGACGGGCAGCGGATCGCTGCTGGTCACCGGCTTGTCGCGCGAGAGCAGCTTTGTGCCGGCGGGCACCAGCAGATCGCCCTTCTTGGCCGTGGCGGGCTCCAGATTCGAGAGCTGGATCGGACGCGGCGTGCCGACGAACAGCGGCTTGGGCAGGTCGAGTTTGAGCGGCACCTTGTCCTCGGCGCCCAGCAGCGCGGGGGCGGCGATGGCGGCGAGGGAAGTGACCAACAGGGGGAGGAAACGTACGGAACGCATAGGGACGAAGATTGGGAGGAGTTCAGGCCTTCCGGGAAACGGAAGTGGGTGACGCCGGACCATCGATGAGAAACTCTTCCGGTGCAAACGGGAGCATCTTTCGGGCGGCGATGGCCTCGTTGACGCGCAGGACCGTGACGGCGGTGGCGAAGGCCGATTCGGCCGGGCAGTTGAGCTGGGCCCTGCCCCGCACCGTATCGAAGAAGTTCTCGAGGTGCGGTTGATGAATCGGCTGGTCGAGGGTGACCGGGATATCCCAGGCCGACAGGGCGGCCGTTTCGCGGACGTCGACGACGGAGGCGCGGGGCGCCGCCATGGTGAACGCCGGACGGGGCTTCTCCCAGGCCTTGAGGACCGTCGCCGGGGCGCCTTCGCCGGACTCCGGCTTGGCGATGATCCCGGCGGCAACGAAAGGATCCCACTCCGGCGCGCGCGCTTCACGGTACAGTTTGGTGTACTTGGGATTCTCGGAGATCTTCAGCGCACCCTCGTCGCCCATGAAGTATTCATGGTAGCCGCCGCCGGCGCTGGTGGTCGTGAGCACCTGGTAGGTGGCGCGGACGGGACCGGCCGGGGTCTGGTATTCGTAGATCGAGATGGCGTTGTCGTACCACTCGTGGTTCTGGTAATAATCGGCGCCGCCGCCCGCGATGATGGACGTCGGATTGGCGCCGAGCAGCCAGTTGAAGATGTCGATCTGGTGCGCGCCCAGGTCCGAGATCGGACCGCCGGCATAGCGCTTGAACCAGCGCCAGTTCCGGAACTCGTGCATGTTGGCGTAGCCGTATTCGTGCAGTTTCGCCTCCGGCAGCCCCTGGCCCGCGGCAAAGCCGAGATCGTCGGCGACGGCGCGGTTCCACTGGCCGCTCGCGTTGGTGATCCGGCCGAGCAGCTTGGCTTCACGCACGATGCGATCGCGCGCGTGCAGGTAGCGGGGGTTGCTCCGGCGCTGATGGCCGATCTGCAGGAGCTTGCCGGTCTTGCGGGCGGTCAGGACCATCGAGCGCGCCGCGTCGACCGTGTGCGCCATCAGCTTCTCGCAATAGACGTGCTTGCCGGCCTCGAGACACGCGTTGGTGTGCTCCGCATGCACGAAGTCGGGCGTGGCCACGATGACCGCGTCCATGTCCTTCACCGTCGCGAGCATCTCCTTGTAGTTCTCGAACGGCTGCACGTCGTGGCCGAACTTCTTCAGCAGACGCTCCCCGTAGCGGCGGTTGTACGGCCAGATGTCACAGACGCCCACGAAGCGAAGGCCCGGGATCTTGAGCGCCGCGTTCAGGAGCACGCGACCCTGCTCGCCGCAGCCGATCAGCCCGACATTGATGGTGTCGGGGGCGCCGGCGGCCGCACCCCGGGCCACATAGGGCGCGGCGGCGAGGACGGCGCCGAGCGTGGCGGCGGTGTTGAGGAATTGCCGCCGCGACCAGGTCGGGGCGGACGGAAGGGAAGTGTCGGGCATGACGTTTTAGCGTTTGTCGGCCCAGACGGCGAAGCGATCGTGGCGGGCAAGCACCAGGGCGGCCGCGAAGAGGCCGATGTAAATGCCGAGCCAGGCCACGCCTTCGGACTCCTGCACGGCCATGAGGCCGAAGGAGAGCCCGACGTACACCAGGCCGGTGAAGAGCAGCGCGAGCCGCGTCTTGACGCCGAGCAGCACCGCCACGCCCAGGAGGACGAGGGCGTAGCCCAGCGACTGCGCGAACGCGGTCGTCAGCGGCAGCGGCAGGAAGGAGGCGCTGGTGATGCCCTGGGCCATGCGGCTCATGTTCTGGCCGTAATTCTCGATCGAATACGTACCGCGGGTCTCGAACTTCTCAATGCCGGCCATCACGGTGCGCACGCCGAGGAAGACGCGCAGCAGGAGGAAGGCCATGGTGTAGTCCGCGCGGCACGCGCAGGTGTCGTTGTTCTCTTTGGTCATGATCGGATTCCCTGGGGGGTCAGACGCCGAAACCGGCGCGGTATTGCTTGGTCACAAACTGGTTGGCTTCAGGAAGGTTGGTCACACGCATGGCCGGGCCGTCCCACTCGATGGGACGACGCGCCCGGATGGCGACGTTCGAGAGCAGACAAAGTTCCGTCAGACGCGCGGCTTCGTCGAAACTCGAGCCCGGCTTCGGGCCGCCCTTGCACGCCCGCACCCATTCCGCGAAGTGGCCGCCCTCGACCCGCGGCAGGGTTTCCGCGGGCAGCGACGGCGACAGGTCGCGCATCTGCACCTCGGGGATGATCCGCACGCTCTGGTTGTACAACGTGGTCAGGACCGTGGCCTTGCTGCCGATGAACAGCGTCCCGTTGTCGGGCAGGTTGCGGTTGGATTCGAGCGCGGCGGGGGAAATCGGCATGAGCCCGCCGTCGTACCACTTCAGCGTCAGGGGAGGCAGGGCCCCGCGGGCGGGAAATTGGAACGTGACCACGGACGCGGTCGGGCCGGTGATCCGGTTGTCGCCGCCGCGAATCGCCTCGATGTGCGTCGGGTGCTGCAACTGCAGCGCCCAGTGGGCGCCATCGAGGAGGTGACAGCCCATGTCGCCGAGCGCGCCGGTGCCGAAATCCCAGTAGCCGCGCCAGCTGAACGGCAGGTACGCCGGATCATACGGGCGCTCCTGCGCCACGCCGAGCCACGCGTTCCAGTCCAGCGTCGGGGGCACGACCGGGATGAATTTCGAGTGGTCCGGGCCCCGCAGATTCCCCTGCGGCCAGATGTTGCCGGGGCGATCCGTCCAGCTGTGGACCTCGCGAATCTCGCCGAGCACCCCCGCATCGATCCATTCCTTGAGCACGCGGATCCCGTCGCTCGCGCGGCCCTGGTTGCCCATCTGGGTGACGACCTTCTTCTCCGCCGCGAGCGTCGCCAGCTTGCGCGCCTCCTCGATCGTGTGGGTGAGCGGCTTCTCGACGAACACATGCTTGCCGAGCTGCAGCGCGGCCACCGCGATCGGGTAGTGCATGTGATCGGGCGTCGACACCGTGACGGCGTCGATTTCGTTCCCGTGCTTCTCCAGCATCTCCTGGTACGTGCGGTAGCGCGGCACGTCGGGATACTTGCCGTAGGTCTCCGCGGCCCGCTGGTCGTCCACATCGCAGAACGCGATCATGTTTTCCCCGGCCAGGTCGGTCACGGCGTCCTTGCCCCGGCCACCCACCCCGCAGAACGCGATGTTCAGCTTGCTGTTCGGGGACTGGCCGTTCTGGCCGCGCATGACATAGGGGAAGGCGATTGTCGCGAGCGAGGCGGCGGCGCCAAGCTTGAGGAACTGGCGTCGCGAGACGGGGGGCTGGGGTTTGCTCATACGCGGGGAGTTCATCGGCACAACGGCGACCAGCCAACCTTTGGCAGCCGGTCGCCGTCGAGAAATTAGAGGGTCAACCCGTTGAGATAACGCAGGCTCCTCGGGATGCAGCTGAGCGCGTCCGTCGTTTCATCCTCGATGAAGTAGTATTCCACGCCGATATCCTGCGCCGCGCGCAGCACGCCGGGCCAGTCGATCTGGCCCTCGCCCACCGGAACATTGTCCGTTGCCGGACGGTGGGGGGTCGGCTTGCCCGTCGCGGCTCCTTTGCGCAGGTCCTTCACGTGCAGCATCGTCCAGCGATTCGGGTACTTGCGCAGGAGCTTCTCCGGATCCACGCCGGCGTGGGCGACCCAGAACACGTCCATTTCGTAGGTGACGAGCTCGGGCTTGGTCTCGCGCATGATCACGTCGAAAGCCAGTTCGCCGCCCTCGATCTTCGCGAACTCAGCGCCATGGGGGTGGTAACCGAATTTCAGGCCCGCGGCCTTGAGCGCGGCGCCCCATTCGTTGAATTCAGCCGCCGCCTTGCGCGCGTCCTCCGCCGTGAACGTGGAACCCTCCTGGTAGGGCAGCATGGGACAGATGACATAGGTCACACCCAGCGTCTTCGCCTCCTTGATCACCGCGTTCACGTCCTTCTTCAGCGCCTGGTAGCCCCAGTGTCCGCTGACGGGGTTCAAGTCCCGCTTCTTGAGTTCCTCGACGAACTTCTCCGCGCCGAGGCGGCCGGTGCCGGCCGTCTCGACATACTTCAGGCCCGTGATCTTCGCGAGATCCAGCGCGGCGAGCTCATTCTGTTTCATCTGCTCGCGCAGGCTCCAGAGCTGGAGGCCCAGGCGTTCCTGGAAGGCGGGGCCGGAGGCAAAGACCGCGGCGGCCGTGAAGGGGAGGACGGCGAGTCGGAGGAGTTTTTTCATGATAGGGTCTAGGATCTGGGGTCTAGGGTCTGGGATCTGGGGGGCTTGGGTAAGTTGTCCCGCCTTCAGGCGGAAGCTTGGGTCAGGGGAGCGTCGCGGCGGAACATCGAACATCGAACATCGAACATCGAACATCGAACATCGAACATCGAACATCGAACATCGAACCGATGGGCGGCTACCAGAATGTAGCGAAGAGCGCCAGCGATTCGATGACTGGAGGACAGGGCGAAACCTCAACATCCAAC
>JAEWKR010000095.1 GCA_023457715.1 Verrucomicrobiota bacterium | reverse complement strand
GAGCGGCTCAGTGTAGCGTAGGCGTCCCGCCTGCGCACTTTGCGTACCTGTTTCGCCCCATCGTGTCATACGGTAAACTCCTAAGAATCAGCGCTTGCTTTAATTCCTACTGAGTTAATGTAGATTCACACAGTTCGAAATGAAACTCTCGAAACGAGGCGAATACGCGCTGCGCTCCCTGATCAACCTCGGCATTGCCGCGGAGGTGGGGCGCAATCTCGTGCGCGTCTCGGAACTGGCAGCGAGTGAGCAGCTGCCCATCAAGTTTCTCGAACAGATCCTTCAACTGCTGAAGGAAGCCGGTCTGGTCGCCAGCGGACGGGGCAAGTTCGGCGGTTACCGGCTGGCGAAGGCTGCTCGCGAAATCACCATCGGCGAAGTGATCCGCCTCATCGACGGTCCGCTGGCGCCGATCGGTTGCGTGAGCCAGAGTGCCTACGAAAAGTGCAGCTGCCCGGACGAGGCGCACTGCGGTCTCCGGATGTTGATGCTCGATGTGCGCAACGCCATCGCGGGCATTCTTGATCGCTACACCTTGGCGGATGTCGTCGAAGTCACGTTGCGCAAGCTGCGCCGCGACGGCCTGCCGCTCCCTTTCCAGCTGCCGGATCCCATCCAGAGCGCCGCCGCCACCGCCCTCGCGCGCCGGGTTTCACCCGCGCGCAAGGGGCGGCTCGATGAAACCGAAGGCGTCCTGCACCAGTTGCTGGGCGACTACACCATTTGATCGCATGGATTCCACCCTCCCCAATCCCACCGCCACGCCTGACTGGCTTGCCCTCGTGCGGGCCAAGGTCGAACGACTCCGCTACGGCGTGGTTCAACTCGTCGTTCACGACGGGCGGGTCACCCAGATCGAGTGCACGGAAAAGACGCGGCTCAACGCGCCGGCCGCTGATCCTCGCACCGAGTGATTTTTTCCGCCCACCGGAACACCCGGAGGCCCCCGTAATTGCCCACTGAGACCTCGGCTGAACCGACCTGTCCACGGGACGTTCGCCCGACCGCCTGTCATCCCATGAGATTCCCATTCTTTCGTCTTACCGTCGCTGCGGCCGTTCTGGCCTCAGTCGGCTCCCACGCCCAGCCGGCCGACAAGGCCGACCTGGAGGCGCTGCGCGCCCAGGTGCGCGCCCTCGAGCAACAACTAAAGGTGCTGTCACGCCAACTCGAGATCAAGGAGGAGGCCGCCGTCGCAGCAGCGCCGACCACCCCGAAGGTCACGATCAACGACAAGGGGTTCACCCTCGCGTCCGCCGACGGCGCGAATTCGATCAAGCTGCGCGGACTGATCCAGCTCGATCACCGGCTGTTCTTCGGGGATCATGGCAGCTCGACCAACCAGTTCGTCCTCCGCCGCGCCCGCATCATCACGGAAGGTACGTTCCTCAAGAACTACACCTTCCAGATCGTGCCCGAATTCGGGGGGAGCAGCGTCAGCATCGTCGACGCCAACTTCGGCGTGAACCTCACCCCGGCGGCGCAGCTGAAGTTCGGTCGCTTCAAGGTGCCGTTCGGCCACGAACTCCTGCAGTCGGACTCGTGGACGTTCTTCAACGAGCGCTCGATCGTCACCAATCTGGTCCCGAATCGCGACCTCGGCGTCCAATTGTCCGGCGAGATCGCTGACGGCCGGCTGTCGTATGCCGCTGGGGTTTTCGGCGGTGTGCCAGACGCCGGCAGCACCAACAATGGCGACTTCGACAGCGAAAAGGACGTCGCCGGGCGCATCGCGGCGACCCCGTTCAAGAACGACGCCGGATCGCCGGCCCAGGGACTGACCCTGGCTTTGGCTGGCACCTACGGCCGGCAAAAGGGCACCGCCGGTCGCACCGGCGGCTACCGCACCGATGGCCAGCAGACATTCTTCGCTTACGGCAGCAATGTCGTGTCCGACGGCAAGACCTGGCGCTGGTCGCCTCAGGTTGATTACCGCCTGGGCTCGTTCGGGCTGCTGGGTGAATATGTCGTCTCCACGGTAAACCTGCGCCCGACCGCGACCGGACCGGTCACGGAGCTGCAGAACGAAGGGTTCCAACTCGCCGCCGGCTACGTGCTCACGGGCGAGGACTCCTCCTACAACGGCGTCGTGCCGGCCAATAACTTCAACTGGTCTGCCGGCACCTGGGGTGCGTTCGAACTCGTCGCCCGGTTCGCCAATCTGAAGATCGATGACGACGCGTTCCCGACGTTCGCCTCGCCCGCCTCCAACGCCGACGAAGCGACGTCCTTCGGACTCGGCCTGAACTGGTACCTCAGCAAGACGGTTCGTTTCAGCGCCCACTATTACCAGACGGATTTTGGCTTCAATCGCGCGGCCCCCGCCGTGCCCACCGCCCCCGTTTTGCGGCAGGACGAGAAGGCGCTCATCACGCGTTTCCAACTCTCATTCTAATCCCACCTGTTTCAGGTACCCACCCTCCATTCTCAAAGCTATGAAACTCTCACATCTGCTCACGGCCACGCTTGCGCTCGCCCTGGCCTCCACGGTTTCCGCCAAGAAGATCGAATTGTTGAACGTCTCGTACGACCCAACGCGGGAGCTGTACAAGGAATACAACGAGCTTTTCGCCAGGCACTGGAAGGAGAAGGCCGGCGACGACGTCGAAGTGAAGCAGTCGCATGGCGGTTCCGGCAAACAGGCCCGCGCCATCATTGACGGCCAGAAGGCGGACGTCGCCACGCTGGCCCTCGCGGGCGACGTCGACGCGCTCTACCTGCAAGGCAAGCTGATCCCGCAGGATTGGCAGAAGCGGCTCCCTCACAACTCGGCCCCCTACACCAGCACGATCGTGTTCCTCGTGCGCAAGGGTAACCCGAAGGCGATCAAAGACTGGGACGATCTGGTGAAGTCAGGCGTCAGCGTCATCACGCCCAACCCGAAGACCTCGGGCGGTGCGCGCTGGAATTATCTCGCCGCCTGGGGCTACGCTCTGAAGAAGCTAGGCTCGGAGGAGAAGGCCAAGGAGTTCGTCGGCAAGCTCTACAAGAACGTTCCGGTGCTGGATAGCGGCGCCCGTGGCTCCACCACCACGTTCGTGCAGCGCGAAATCGGTGACGTTGCCATTTCCTGGGAGAATGAGGCCTTTCTCGCGCTGAAGGAATTCGGCAAGGACAAGTTCGAGATCGTCGTGCCGTCGATCAGCATCCTGGCCGAGCCGAACGTCACGTGGGTGGACCGCGTGGTGAAGAAGAAGGGCACGGAGGCGGTGGCCAAGGCCTACCTCGAATTCCTGTACACGGAAGAAGCGCAGGACCTCATCGGGCGCCACTTCTACCGGCCGCGCAGCGAGGCGGCGAAGGCGAAGTACGCCTCCACCTTCCCACAGCTCGAACTCCTCACCATTGATGAGTCGTTCGGTGGCTGGTCCAAGGCGCAGAAAACCCACTTCGCCGACGGCGGCGTCTTTGACCAGATCTACGGAAAGTAAACCCGGAACCCCGGCGGCCGGCTCCCACGGCCGCGCCGCCGAATCCTCACGATGACTCCCACTCTCATGGCCGCCGCCCGCGCCCGTGTGGCGCGCCGAGTGCCTCACGACGATGCCGCAACGCTTCCCGCCGCCCTGGGCGAGCAGCTGGCGCGCTTGTACGCGGAAGTCCAGCACTCGACCCATGTGTTCGCGTCGCCTCTGGGGCCGATCGCTGGCGACGGCTCGGATCGTTCCTTGCCGCGGTTCGTGTATTTCGGGCCGCGATCGACCGATGTGTCCGTTCGCCTCGCGTTCTACGCGGGGTTCAGCCCCGATGAGCTGTTCACGACCCTGGCCCTGCTCAATTTCGTGGAGCAGCTCGCCACGGATCCCCAGCTGGGCGAGCAGTTGAGTCTTTCGTTCTTCCCCATGCTGGCGGGCAGCGGAGGCGTGGGTGCGGAAGACTGGGCAAGCAGTTTGCGCCCGGAGGTTCGCGCGCTGGCGGCCGACGTGCGGCAACGCGCGTATCACGGCTTCGTGCGTTTCGAGTCGGCCGGTCCCGGCGATCTGATCGAGGTGCGCTTGCGTACCGCGGCCTCGAGCCGATACCCAACCCCGCCCGTGGAGCTGATGACGGATGTGGACCTGTGGCCGTTCTCGGTCCGATGGGAGGTCGATCCGCGGCCCGTGCAGGACGGACCTTTGACCGTGGGCGACGAGGCGGCCGTGGAGCCGTTTGAACTCACGCTTCGCTTCCCGAAGGCGTGGAGCGTCGCGCAACATCAGACCGCCACGAACACCATCCTGACCCGCTTTATCCAACGCTACCGGGCGTTCATCGCCTACGGTCAAAATCTTTGAGGACACGCCATGGTCATGGCCAACGATCATCTCCAGGATTACCCGCACCGTTTGCGCCGGCTATACTGGCCCTTCCTTGCGCTGGCCGAGGAATGTCGGGACGTCATCGGTACGGTTGCCGGTTCTTTTGAGGACGCCGGTCGCCGCTACACGATCCCCCGTTTCACCTTGCTCGGGCCGCTTGGCAACGTGCCGCAAAAGCGGATCGGCCTGTTTGCGCTGCTCCATGGTGACGAGCCTGCGGGCGCTGCAGCGCTGCTGAAGTTATTGCAGTTCTGTGTCCAGGAGCCGTCCCTCGCGGCAGGTTACGATCTGGTGTGTTATCCCGTCTGCAACCCCACCGGGTATGAGGATGGCACCCGGGCCAACCGTGCCGGAGCCGATCTCAACCGGGAGTTCTGGCGGCAATCACCTCACCCGGAGGTGCAGATTCTCGAACGAGAACTGCGCGAACAGTCATTCGATGGCATTATCGCGCTCCACGCCGACGACACCAGCACGGGGATCTACGGCTACGCGCACGGTCGCGAACTCAATGAAAGTCTCGTCGAGCCGGCGCTCCGTGCATCCGAGAGAGTCATTCCGTGTAATGTTGAGCCGGTCATCGACGGCTTCGCCGCCCGGGGCAGCATTATCAGCGACTGTTTCGAGGGCGTGTTGCGTCCGGCTCCGGAACAGCATCCGCAGCCCTTCGAAATCATCTTCGAAACGCCGGGTCGCGCACACGAGGACTTGCAGGCGGACGCGGCAGAGGTTGCTCTGAGAGCGATCCTGTCCGAGTACCGTGGCTTCATCGCGTACGCGCAGGGTATCTGATGTCGTCCCGTCCCCCACGTTTCGTCCTCCCCGGCTTCGGGCTTTCGCTCGGGTTCACGGTCCTGTACCTGAGCCTGATCGTACTGGTGCCGCTGGCGGCTGCATTTGTGAAAACGGCGGGCATGACGTGGGACGGCTTTGTCGAAGCCGTCGCGTCGCCCCGGGTGGTCGCGGCTTATCGCCTGAGTTTCGGCGCGTCCTTTGCGGCCGCCGCGGTGAATGCCGTGTTTGGGACCATCGTCGCCTGGGTGCTCGTCCGCTACACCTTCCCCGGGAAACGCATCGTCGATGCCCTCGTGGACCTGCCGTTCGCGCTGCCGACCGCGGTGGCCGGCATCGCGTTGACGGCCATCTACGCCAAGAACGGGTGGGTGGGGCAGTACCTGGAGCCGTATGGCGTCCGCGTCGCCTTCACCCAGATCGGCGTATTCGTGGCGCTTACCTTCATCAGCCTTCCGTTCGTGGTGCGGACCCTGCAGCCGGTGCTCGCGGAACTGGAGCCGGAAATCGAGGAGGCCTCCGCCACCCTGGGGGCGAGCCGCATCCAGACGATCACGCGGGTGATACTCCCGGAACTGTTCCCTGCGCTCCTGACCGGCTTCGCCCTGGCCTTCGCGCGGGCGCTCGGGGAGTACGGCTCGGTCGTCTTCATCTCGGGCAACATGCCGATGAAGACCGAAATTGTGCCGCTCCTCATCATCACGAAGCTGGAGCAGTACGATTACAACGGGGCGACTGCCATCGCGGTCGTGATGCTGGTCGCGTCCTTCGCGCTCCTGTTGCTCATCAACCTCCTCCAGAAATGGAGCCGCCGGTACCACCGGGTCTGAACCTATTTACGATTTATGATTTACGATTTGAGCCGTGCGCGGAGGAGCTCGGGTGTGTGTCCGGGAAATCATAAATCATAAATCATAAATCGTAAATCGTAAATCGTAAATCGTAAACCCCATGGCTTCCACCGTCAGCTCACTTTCCAACCACGCCGCGCACGCGAGTCACCGCGCGACCAAGGACCCGGCTTGGATGCGGTGGCTGCTGCTGACGATCGCGTTTGGATTCCTGGTCTGCTTTCTCGTGCTGCCGCTCGCGGCGGTGTTTGGCGAGGCTTTGCGTCGCGGTGTCGGCGCCTATGTGGAGGCCGTCGCGGAGCCGGATGCGCTCGCAGCGATCAAGCTGACCCTGCTGACCGCCGCGATCGCCGTGCCTGCCAATCTCGTCTTCGGCATCGCCGCCGCGTGGTCGATCACGAAGTTCAGTTTTCCCGGGAAGAGCATCCTGATCACGCTCATCGATCTGCCGTTTGCGGTTTCCCCGGTCATCTCGGGTCTCATCTACGTGCTGCTCTTCGGCTTGAACGGCTGGTTTGGCACCTGGCTCGATGATCACGACATCAAGATCATCTTCGCCGTGCCGGGTATCGTCCTGGCGACGACCTTTGTCACTTTCCCGTTCGTTGCCCGCGAACTGATCCCTTTGATGCAAGCGCAGGGGCCGGATGAGGAATACGCGGCAATTACGCTGGGGGCCAGTGGGTGGCAGACCTTCTGGCGCGTGACGCTGCCGAACATCAAGTGGGGTCTGCTTTACGGCGTCATCCTTTGCAACGCCCGGGCGATGGGTGAGTTCGGCGCGGTATCCGTGGTGAGTGGACACATCCGCGGCGAAACCAACACCATGCCGCTCCACGTCGAGATCCTCTACAACGAGTACAATTTCGTCGCCGCGTTCGCCGTCGCCTCCCTGCTGGCCCTGCTCGCGATCGCCACGCTGGTGCTGAAAAGCGTGGTTGAATGGGCGCACGCGAAGACGCGCGGGTGATAACTCCCAACATTCAACGTCCAACACCCAACATCCAACATCCAACATCCAACCTGAATACCGATTTTGCCACAGAGGTCACAGAGGCCCGATCAGAGCCGAGCCGGAGGCGGGCGCTGCGACTGTCTTGGGCGTCACGCGATGAACAGGTTTGTCCAAGGACCGAGCCTCCGTGTCCTCCTTGTCCGCCGTAGGCTCGGCGAAGGTGGATGTGTCGGAGCTCTGTG
>JAEWKR010000094.1 GCA_023457715.1 Verrucomicrobiota bacterium | reverse complement strand
CCCAATCCTCTCAACCACAGATGAACACAGATGGACTCAGATTTGGAAAAAGACCGGCCTGGATCCGTGTCCATCTGTGTTCATCTGTGGTTCAATGGGTTTGATTTGGTTGCGGCGTAGCCGCTCTGGGCCTCTTCGTGTTTTTTGTGGCCGGTATTGGCTTTTGCCGAGGGCTCGGGATGGCGGCGGTGCTGCAGCCCGCCGTCCCGGTAAGCCTCAGATCGCCCTCGACGCATTCCGTTGGGCGGCGTTTAACGGACGCGATGACCGAGACGCTCCACGTCAACCTCGCCGAGCGCAGCTACCCGATCCATTTCGGGCCGGACCTTTCCGCGCGCGTGCGCGATGAGGTGGCGCGACTGGCCCGCGATCACCGACGGATTGCAGTGCTGACCGACACCTCGGTTGCCCGACACCAGGCCGCGGCGCTGGGCGCGATGTTCGGCGATGCTCCGGTGCTGGCGGTTGAGCCCGGTGAGACGGCGAAATCGCTGGAGGGCCTGGGGCGCGTGCTGGATTTTCTCGCCACGCAGAAGGTTGATCGGCGCGGCGCGGTGTTTGCCGTCGGCGGCGGCGTGATCGGCGACCTCGGCGGCTTTGCGGCGGCGTCGTGGCTGCGGGGCGTCGATTTCTACCAGGTCCCCACGACGTTGCTCGCGATGGTCGACAGCTCCGTCGGCGGCAAGACGGGGATCAACATCGCTGCGGGCAAGAATCTGGTGGGTGCGTTCCACCAGCCGCGCGCCGTGTTCATCTCCACCACGGTGCTGGCGACGCTGCCGTCGCGGGAATTCGCGGCCGGCACCGCCGAAGTGCTCAAGTATGGACTCCTTGGCGACGGGGCCTTGTTTGACCAGCTGGCGGCGACCCCGCTCACCGTCGGCAGCCCGGACCTGCCGGCCGTCATCCGTCGCTGCTGCGCGGCCAAGGCGCGGATTGTCGAGGCCGACGAGCGGGAGACCGCGGCCAGCGACGGGCGCGCGCTGCTCAACCTTGGACACACCTTTGGCCACGCGATCGAGAACGTGGCCGGCTACGGAACGTACCTGCATGGTGAGGCCGTGGCGATCGGGCTCCTGGCCGCAGCGTGGCTGTCCCGCGAACTGGGCCGGGAGGTGAGCGCCGATGACGTGACCCGGATCGAGCGGACGCTCCTTGCGCACGGTCTTCCCGTTCGCCTGTCGGCCCCGCTGCCCTATGCGTCGCTGCGGGAGGCGATGATGCGGGACAAAAAGGTGCGCGCCGGCGGGTTGCGTTTTGTCGTCTTGAACCGAGTCGGCGCCGCCGCCACGCAGGGCGAGGTCCCTGAAGCCTTGGTGGAGAGGGCCTTCCGTGCCGTCGGCGCAGGCTGAGGTTGCAGGAAGTTTCTGGTTTCTCGTTTCTGGTTTCTCGTTGCCGAGCCCAGAATCCGGCACGCACCCCGACGGCGTGCGTAGAGCAGATTACTCTGCGTCGAGAAAACTGGAAACCAGAAACTAGAAACTGGACTAGAAACTAGAAACTAGAAACCAGAAACCTGTTCTCTTGCCAGCCGCGCCCCGCGCTCCCTTACATCACTCGCATGGCGATGAGGTTTTGCATTCTCGGCAGCGGCAGCGCGGGTAATTCCACGCTGATCGTTTCGGAGAACGCGCGCATCCTCGTCGACGCCGGTTTCTCCGCCCGCAAGCTGGGCACGCTGCTCGAGAGCGTGGGCGAGTCGCTGGAGCGGATCGATGCTGTCTTTCTGACGCATGAACACGGCGACCATTGCTCCGCGCTCGAAGGGCTGAAGAAGTTTCCGCACGTGCAGGTCTTCGCCAACGCCGCCACCGCGCGCGCGATCCAGCGGGGGTTGGAACACCGCCCGGCCTGGCAGGTGTTCGAGACGGGGAGTCGGTTCCGTTTCCGCGACCTGGAGATTGAAAGTTTCGCCGTGCCGCACGACGCGCAGGAGCCGGTGGGCTTTCGGATCAGCAGCGGCATCGAAGGCGATCTGTTCTCGCCGCGGCGCTCGGTCGCCGTGCTGACCGATCTGGGCTACGCGCCGCAGAACGTGCAGGAGTGCATCCGCGAATGCGATATCGTCGCGGTCGAGTCCAACCATTGCCCGGATCTGCTGCGGGCGGACACGCGCCGACCCTGGTCGACCAAGCAGCGGATCTGCGGGCGCCACGGGCACCTGTCCAACGCCGCGGCGCGCGAGCTGGTGGCCACGGTCGCGAGCCCCCGCTGGCGGCGCATCTTTCTCACGCACCTCTCGCGCGAGTGTAATTCCCGCGCCGCGGTGGAGACCGCCTTTGCCGACGTGCGCGTGAAGCTGAGCGGCTGCGAGTTCTCGATCGTGGAGCAGGGCCAGACCACGCCGCTGTACGAACTGAGTTGAGCGCGGGGCGGGGGGCGCCCGCGCGTGGAAGGCGGCGGCGACTTGCGCCAATGCGTTTACCCTCCTAGACTTCGCCACGCATGGTGCCCCATCCACCGCTGACCTCCCATTATCCGTCGACGGAGGCGAAGCCCAGGTTTGTCGACGGCTTGTTCGACGCCGGCGCGAAGCACTACGACGGCGTGGTCGACTGGGGCTTCCTGCGCACCGGGGCCTTTTACCGCCGATGGGCGCAGCAGCGGCATGGACTGCGTGCGGGGCATGAGCTGCTGGACGTCGCGTGCGGGACCGGGCTGATGGCCACCGCGGCGGCGCGAATACTTGGCGGAGCGGACACGATTACGTGCCTCGACCCCAGCAGCGGAATGCTGGACGTCGCCCGCCGGAAGCTGCCCGCGCGTTTCGTCCAGGGCCGCGCCGAGCACCTGCCGTTCCCCGACGCGCAGTTTGATTTTCTCACGATGGGTTACGCGCTTCGGCACGTCACCCAGCTCGAGGTGACCTTTGCGGAGTTTCGGCGCGTGCTGAAGCCGGGAGGCAAGGTGCTCATCCTGGAGGTGACGAAGCCGCGCGGCCGTCTGGGCCGGTCCCTGTTTCGGCTTTACTTCGGACGGGTTTATCCTGCCCTCACGCGGTTGTTCACCCGCAGTCATGCGGCGAAGGACATGATGGTGTACTTCTGGGAGACAATGGACGCCTGCGTGCCGCCCGAAGCGGTGCTGCAGGCGATGCGCGAGGCCGGTTTCGTGGACGTCCGGCGGGTGCGCATGCTGGGACTTTTCAGTGAATACGTGGCCGCCAAACCCGCATGAGCGATCCGCTACCCCTGCAATTGAAACAACTGATCGTCGCCACCCTGCGGCTCGACGACGTTCGCCCCGAAGACATTCCCGACGACGAGCCCCTGTTCGGTTCGCCCCGGTTCGGTCTGGATTCCATCGATGCCCTTGAGCTGGTGGTCCAGATCGAGAAGCAATTCGGCGTGAAGATCTCCAGCAGCGAGGAATCGCGCCAGGCATTGGCCAGCGTGCGGGCGCTGGCGGAGTTCATTCGACGCGACCATGCCGAGCGGGTCTGAACCCGGGCCATCGGCCGATCGGCGGCCGGTGGGGCTCGCTGCCTGCGCGTGTCTGACCGCCCACGGCGATACCGCGGCCACGGTCGAGGCCCTGCGCGCCGGCCGGGTCGCCCTGACTCCGCACCCGGTGCTCGGGGCCGAGGGCGGCGACCGGGTGCCGCTGGCTCTGCTCGGCCCGATGGACGAGGCGCCGGAACCGCGGTGGCTGGAGCCGGCGCGTCGTCTGGCCGCGTCGATCCCCGCCGGTAATTGGGGCGGTGCGCGCGAGCCCGTGATCGTCACCAGCAGCAATTTCGGGGTGGGCAGCCTGCATGCGTTCATCTCGTCGCGTGATCCGCGGCACCTCGCCCACGGCCCGCCCTTCGCCGCGGTCGACCGGCTCGCCGGTGAACTCGGGTGGGGCGGGAACCGCCATGTCTTCTCGCACGCGTGCGTCACCGCGCACCTGGGGCTGCTCCAGGCGGCGCGGATGCTGCGGGCCGGCTGCGCGGACCGGGTGCTCGTGTTCTCGTTCGATTGTGTCAGTCCGTTCGTCGCGGGTGGCTTTCACAGCCTCAAGATCCTCAACGCGGGGATGCCGGCGCCGTATCAGATCCGTGAATTCGGCGCGATCGGCCTCGGGGACGGCCTGGCGTTCGCGGTGCTGACGCCGGACGCCGCCGGGCCGCGGCTTGAGGCCCACGTCCTGCATAATGAAATGTTCCACTTCACCGCCAATCAACCCGACGGCGGTGGCTTTGCGCGGATCAGCGAAGGCCTGGCTGCGGCGCTGGACGGCCGGCGGGTCTGGATCAAGGGTCACGGCACCGGCACGCTGGAGGCCGGACGCCTCGAGGCGGAAGCCTTTGCCCGCGCGTTTCCCGACGCGCCCCTCGTTTCCTGGAAGGGCAGCCTGGGCCACACGCTGGGGAGTTGCGGGTTGGTGGAACTGGCCCTCGCGCTCGCGGCGATGCGCACCGGTGCGCGGACGATCCCGGGCACCGTGGGCACGTCGGGACCCTGTTTCACGGGCAATGTCGCGCTGGCGCCGTTCGACGCCGCGGGTTACGACGCGGCCGTCCTCGCCAGCAACGCGTTCGGAGGCGCGCATGCCGCCATGCTTCTCACCCATGTTTGAACGCTCGCTGCAGCTGCTGAAGGTCGAATTTGCCGCGCCGTCAGAGACGGCGGCGGAGGCGCGCGATCGCCTCCGCGACCGTTTCCCGCGCCAGGCGGTACGGCGGATGACGCACCTGGGGCTGCTCCTCGGCTCGGCGCTGGAGGGGGTCGCACTGATGGCGGAGGACGCCGTGGTGTACGCCAGCCGGTTTGCCGAGACCCGGGCCCTGGAAGACTACCTCGCCAGCTTTCCCACCCCGAGTCCGCTGCTCTTTCAGACCTCCATCCATCCGGGCGGCGTGCAGCAGGTGCTCATCGGGCGGCAGCAATCGGTGAGCCGGCTTTGGCCGGTCGCCGGCGGTGCACGCCTGATCGAGCAGGCCTTGTTGGCCGCTCTGCTGGAAACGGCTCCCCGCGTCGTGCTGGTGGGGGGGGAGGAACGCGGCACGTGGCTTGGTGAATACGGACTCGCCAGTGCCGAGGCCTTTGCCTTCGCCGCGGTGTTGACGCGAGACGTTGCCGGCGGTTCGGGCCGGGTCGTGTTCCGTCCGGGCACGGCGGATTGCGGAGCGCCTGAGCCGGCTCCGGAACTGCCGGCGTTTGCGCGGGCCCTGCGTGACGGGGCACCTCAGGGTTGGCGCGGAGCGGCCGGGGAATGGGAGGTGACCGTCCTGTGATTCCTCCGGATGCCCCCAAGCGCAATCTGGGACCGCCGGGTGGATTGCGGCTGCTGCTGTGGGTCCGGCGCGCGCTGCCGGATTTCCTGTTCGATCCGCTCCTCTCGGCGGGGATCTGGCTCGTCATGCCCTGGTTGCCGGAGCGGCGACGGCACATTCGCGCCCTCCGCGCCGCCGCGGGAGCGCCGGTCCACCTGCGCGCGGTGTTCCAAACGCTGCGAGCGTTCATGGACGTGCTGGTGTTGCGTCTGCGGGTGGCAGGCGGCGAACCCCCGTGCTGCGGCCTGGAAGGTCCGTATGCCGCTGATTTCGAGCGGGTGGTCACCTCGCCGCGCCCGGCGCTGTTCGGCACCTTTCATTTCGGGCATTCCGACCTGCTGGGGTTCCTGCTTACCCAGCGCGGCCTCCACGTCACGATGGTGCGGCTTCGGATGGAGAATTCGGATGATGTGGCGTTGTTCGAGCGGCAGTTCGCCGGCGCAGTGGCCTTCATCTGGGTCAACGAGCCGGACGAGATGCTGTTTGCGCTGAAGCAGGCGCTGCAGGTCGGACGCTGCGTGGCCATGCAGTGCGACCGTCACGCGTACACCGCGAAAACCGAAGGCTTTCGCTTCCTGGGGGCCCGTCGCAGATTTCCCTTCACCATCTATCACCTCGCGATCCTGTTCCAGCGGCCGGTGATGTTCTGCTTCGGTTTGCCGGCCTCCGGCGGCGGCACGTCGGTCCGTCCCATGCCGGTGTTCCAGCCCGACCCCGATGCGTCGCGCGAGGAAAACCTCGCGCGCGGCCGGGGCCACTTCCAGACGGTGCTGACGGAGCTGGAGGCCGCGGTCCGGCGTCATCCCTCGCTCTGGTTCAACTTCGAGCCGCTGAATCCCGTCGTGCCCGACCGCGAGGCCGCCGCGTCCGTGGCGGCAGTGCGGTGACACGGTCGTCTCTGCTCCGACCATGACCCGTTTCCTCCAGGTGCTTCTCGTTCTCGTCGGGCTTGCGTCGCTCGTGGGGAGGACGGTTGCCGCCCCGCCGATGGACCGCGCGGAAACCGACTGGCCCGAGGTGGACCTGGCCGCGCCGCCCTGGGCCGGTCTTGCCGCCGGGTTCGTGGGCCAGGGGGACACCTCGGCCTCGTTCACGGAGACGCGGGTGTTTGCGTTTCGGAAGCAGCCGACGGTGCTGCGGGGGCAGGTTCGCGTTTCACCGGCGCTCGGGTTGAGCCTGCATTACACCCACCCGGAACAGCGCACGCTGATCCTCGACGAACGGGGCGTGTTGTTGCGGGGACCCGACGGGGATGCGGTGCCGCCGGATGCGCGGTCCGCGGCCGCCAACGCCGCGCTCTGGCGCGTGTTTCGTTTCGATTTCAGCGCGCTGGCCCGCGATTTCCGGTGTCGGGGCTGGGCGGAGGGCGACGAATGGATTCTGCGGCTCGAACCACGCGACGCGGCGCTGCGCCGTTCGGTGGGCGAGATGGTCGTGATGGGGGCGGGTGCGGTGGTCCGGCACCTCGAATTGCGACGCGGCGAACGTCAGCGGATCGTCATCGCGGTTGCGGACGTGCAATCAGCTGAGTTTTCGGCCGAGGACCGACGCCGGTACTTCCGTCCGGCTGCGCCATGACACTTCGCCGCCGCCGGGCCCTGGCTTGGCTTGCGATCGCCCTGGCGGTGGCCGGCGCGGTCGCGTGGCTGGCGCGCGCCGACCTCGGGCGGGTGATCACCACCGACGTGCTCGACCTGGTGCCGGAGGATGAGCGCAACGTGGAACTCTCTGTCGTTCGTGAACTGGCAAGCCGCGCGGAGGGTGGGGTTATGCTGGTCGCCCTGCGTGAGGCGGCCGGTGCCGCCCCGCCGCTCGCCACGGCGCAGGCGTTCGTCACGCGGCTGAGGGAGGAGCCCGGCATCGCGGACGCAATCGCCCTGGCGGACCCGGCCTGGCGGGAGGCGATGGGGCGTGCGCTGCTGCCGGCGCGCTTCACCCTGCTGTTTCCTGCCTGGTTGGAATCCCAGGCCGGTCGCCCGCGGCGGGAAGACGAAACCCTGCCTGCCGCCGTGGCCAGGCACGCCGTCGCGGATCTTTCCGCCTTCCTCGAACAGCCCGAGGCCGTGGGCTGGCAGGAGGTGATTCCGGCGGATCCCCTGCTCCTGCTCCCGTCGCTGGTCGATGATCTCGCGCGCCGCCGGGGGCTGCTCCCGGGCGAGCGCGCCCAGCCGGGCCACGTCTGGGTCCGGCTGGCGGTCTCCCCGCTGGAGGAGTCCGGGCAGGCGCCGGTGTTTGCCGCCATTGCCCGGGCGGTTGAGGAGGTGCGTTCTGCGTCACCCGGCCTGCGGGCGGAGTACGCCGGCGTGAACGTCTTTGCGGCCGCGAGTCGCGCCCGGATCGAACGCGAGGTGGCGTGGCTGAACGGCGCCTCGCTGGTGGCGGTGCTCGCCGTCGTGTGGTTCTTCCTGCGGCGCGTCCAGCGCACGCTGCACCTGGTTCCGGTGATCGTCCTGGCGCTGCTCGGCGCGTGGGTGGCGGTGACGGCAGCCTTCGATCGCGTCCATATCATCGTCTTCGTGGTGGGTTCGCTGCTCACCGGCGTCGCGATCGATTACGCGTTTTACCTGTACCTGCAGCCACCGTTGTCTCCGGAGGAGTCCTACGGCGCCAAAGTGCGGCGGCTGCTGAAGCCGCTGGTCGCCAGCTGCCTGACGACGGTGTTCGGCTTCGCGCTGTTGCTTGCCTCGGACCTGCCGATGATCCGGCACCTCGGTGTCTTCGTCGGCGTCGGGCTGCTTTGCGCGCTGGGCGGTGCGCTGGTGTACTTCTCGACCTTCCGCCAGGCATACCTCGCGCCCCGCGGGGGCGGCGGGGGGTGGCCGGCCTTGGAACGGGCGGGCGGTCGGTGGCGGCGGGCCGGCCTCGTGCTGTGGGTGGTGGTGGCCGCCGGGCTGCTGCGGCTGGAATGGCGCGACGACATTCGGGATCTCGCGGTGGCGGCGCCGGCGTTGCGTGAGACCGACGCGCGGCTGCGGGCCGAGTTCGGCGCGGGGGGCGAACGGACCGTGTACGTCAGCACCGGGCGGACCCTGGCCGAAGCGCGATCGGCCGTGGCCGGGCTCAGGTCGTGGTTGCGTGACACCGGAGTGGCGGATGAACGCGTCGCCAGCGTGGCGCCTCTCGTGCCGACTGCGGCGCAACTCGAGCGGGCGCGCGCCTTCCAGCGCGACGCGGAGGCATTTGCCGCAAGCATGGGATCGGAGTTGGAGGCTGCCGGTTTCGAACGCGAGATGCTGGCGCCTTTCTTTGCGGCCTGGCGGGGCTACGCGGCGGACCCGGCGGCGACGACGTATCCGGCGATCGCGGACGCCGCGCGCGGCGCGCTCGCGGGCCCGGCAAGCCTGCTGCTGCACGCGGAGGGCGGGTTGAACTGGTTTGTGACGGTGGTGCGGGGCGCCGCGCCCCCGGAGGCTCCCCCGGCGAGCACGTCGTCGTTCAGTTCCCGGCAGCTCGAATCGCTCAACCGGCTTTTCGCGCGGTACCGGACCTCCGCCCTCCGGCTCAGTGCGGTGGGACTGGCGGTCCTCGGCCTCGGCGTGCTGCTGACGTACGGCGGCCGCGCGGGGCTTCGCATCTTCGCCGTGCCCGCGGGCACATGCGTGGCGTTCCTGGGGGCTTGCGGGTGGCTGGGGCTGCCGTTGAATCTGTTTCATCTGTTTGGCGCCTTTCTCGGCGTGTGCCTGACCCACAACTACTCGATCTTCGCCGCGACGTCGGCCTTTGCGGGCGAACCGGTTCCGGTATCGGTCCGGTTGTCGGCGCTGACGACCGCGGCGTCGTTCGCGGTGCTGGCGTGCAGCAGCATTCCGGTCGTGAGCGCCCTCGGCCTCACGGTGTGCGCGATGGTGCTGGGCGCCTGGCTGACCCTCGAGAGCGGTCTGCTCGGCCCGTTGCGGAGGGGCGCATGATCCTGGAACTCTGGCAGAACACAGTCGCCCGGCGGGGGGACCAGCCGGCCATCATCGAGGCGGCGGGTGGCCGGGCGGTCACCTTTGCCCAGCTCGATGCGGCGGCGGAGGCCTGGCGACGTCGTCACGTGCCTGGGGGCGAAGTACGGCGCCAAGTGATCCTGCTGGCGGAGCGCAACGGCCCGGGGTGGTTCACCGCCTTCCTCGGCTTGCTGCGGGCCGGCGCCGTGATCGTACCGGTGGATCCGGCCGAACCGGTTGCCGCGCAGGAACGGATGGGCCGTCAGCTGGGCGCCGCCGGCCGATGGAACGGGGCGTCCTGGCAGGGGCTGGGCGGCGGCCGCCGGTTTGCAACGCCGGACCCTTGTCTGGTCAAGCTCACCTCCGGCTCGACCGGGACACCGCGCGCGCTGGTTTTCAAGGCGGCTGAGATGGTGGCGGACGCGCGCCAGGTCATGGGCACGATGGGGATCGACGCGCGGGATGTGAACTACGGCGCCATTCCGTTCGGCCACTCGTATGGCTTGGGAAATCTCGTGTTTCCCCTGCTGATCTCCGGCGTGCCGGTGGTGTGCGCCTCGGCGGTCCTGCCCGCGGCGATCGCCTCCGATCTCGAGCGGTGGCGCCCGACCGTGTTTCCGGGCGTGCCTGCCCTGTGGCGTGTCCTGGGTGCGACAGACACCGCACGGGCGCTGTCCGGGCTGCGGCTGGCGATCTCCGCCGGCGCTCGGCTGCCGGTGGAAACGGCCGAAGCTCTCTTTGCCCGCACAGGGGTCCACCTGCATAATTTCTACGGTTCCAGCGAGACCGGCGGCATTGCGTTCGATCGTGATGGACGCGCTACGCTGGCCGGCGGCGTCGGAACGGCGCTCGACGGCGTCCACCTGCACTTCACCGGCGACCGCCTGGAGGTGCGCAGTCCGGCCGTCTTCACCTATGGAAATCGCCGCCGGTGCGAAGGGGTGGGGGCGTGGCGGGTACATGATCGGGTGGAACGGACTCCGGACGGGGGTATCGTCGTCGCGGGGCGAGCCGGTGCGCCCGTGAAGATCGGCGGGCGTCGGATCGATCCGGAGGCGGTGGCGCAGCGCATCCGGGCGCTGCAAGGCGTGAGCGAGGCCTGGGTCGGAGTACGCGAGGCGGCCGAACCGGAACTGACGGCCATCGTGGCGGCCGGACGCCCCGTGGCGGAGATTCGCGCGGAACTTCTGCGCGTGGTGGCGCCGTGGCAGGTGCCCAAGCGCTGGCTCACCGTTCCCGAGCTTCCCCTGACGGCGCGCGGGAAGACCGATCTGGCAGCGTTACGCCGGCTGCTCGAGCCGACAATACCGGGTTGAGGGCCGGGTGATCGGGCAGCGATCCTTGTCCTCAACCCGCCTCCCGCGTCAGCACGGCCTCGATCTCAACGTCGAGATCCGAACGGCACAGATCAGCCTCGAGGTATTGCAGGGCGGCGTCGCGGTCGAATCCCTCCGCCTCGAGCCGCCCACGCACGCGTGCCAGATCGGAGGCGTGGCGCAGGTAGACCTTGAAGCGACGGCTCCACCCGCGCGTCTGAAGGGCGGCGCCGGCGGCCTGCGCGATGGAAGCCAGGTTCTCGATCGTGCACGCGAGCTGACCCTCGATATCGTGGGCTGCGACCGTGGCATGGCCGCGAATGGCAGCCGTGCCGGAGACGTAGACGGCGCGACGCCTTGGGCTCTCCACGACGGTGGCCCTGGAGAAGCTCGGCGGACGCGGCCCGTATTGCGCGGGATACTCGAAGGCCGGGATCTGCACCGGGCTTTCCACCGCCGCCGGCGCCACCGCGCCCGCGAGGAACGCGACCGTGAGCCGGCCAGCCGGGAGGCCGACCGCGGAGGCCGCGGGCAGCCGGCGCGCGAATCCCGGTCCGAGCGCCTCCTCGAAGGCGAGGGACCGGCCGCGGCAGAACCGCTGGTAGTTCTCGAGGCCGTGCTCGAGCGCATTGATGCGCGGAACGTAGTTCCACATGCGGTACAGATGCAGCTCCGACGTCCGGCTGCAGATCAGCGTATAGAGCCGGTGTGCCGCGGCCTCGAGGTCTTCGCCGGCGCGGGCCGTCGCGAGACCGGCCAGCAACGCCCCGTCCCCGCTGCCGCTGCGATACCAGGTCAGGTCGGCGTCCGCAGCCTTGGCGTCGACGTCCGGCAGGATCAGCTCCGTCGCCGGCCCGGCGAGAACGCGGGCCGGAATGCCGTCGCGGCCCCCGGATCCGGGCGGGCTGAAACTCAGTTGAAAAGGCGGGACCGCCGTGGAAAGGGGCATGCTCAAGCCACGTACCTGTCCACCGCGTCCGGAAATTTCGCAAGCCAGCGGCGGACGGACGGGGGCGACGGCGGAACCCTGACCGGGTCGTTACGTCCCCGGCCATTGACCGCACCGGGTTTTGTGGTACTTCTGCGCCCTCATGCCAGCCAGCTCGCAACGCGGGAAGCAGCCCGCCCGGGTCCGTGGGATCCCGTCGCCGCCGTCCGTCCGCGCCCTCACCGGCACGGTGTACGTGACGCGGCAGATCCATTTCAATTCCGCCCACCGCCTGGAGAATCCGTCGAAGAGCCAGGCCTGGAACCAGGCCCAGTACGGCCTGTGCACGAGCCCGCACTGGCACGGCCATAATTATGTGCTGGAGGTGACCGTCGCGGGGATCCCCGATCCGGAGACCGGCTACGTCCTGGACCTCGGCGACCTGAAGGAGATCCTGCAGCGCGCGATCGGCGCGAAGTGCGATCACAAGAATTTGAATACGGATGTGCCCTTCCTGCGCGGCGTCATCCCGACGACCGAAAACCTCGTGATCGCGTTCTGGCAGGAGATCGAACCGTTGATCACCCACGGCCGGCTGCACTGCGTCCGGTTGTTCGAAACCCCGCGTAATTCAGCGGCATACTACGGGCCCGAGGCGCGGCACGCACCATGAGCAAAGCCAAAGGCATGTACCTGCACCGCGCCGCCAGCGGCGCCGAACCGCGGATCGCCCGCGGGTATGATCGCAAATTCCGCGCCAGCGCCGCCTACCGGGAGACGCTGCCGGACATGATGGAGGCGGCACACGACGCCATCCAGGGCGCGCACGTTCCGATCCAGCAGGTCGGCGTGCATAATTTCCGGCTGCCCCTGAAGTTTCGGACGAAGAAAAAGGAAATCCTCACGCTCGAGGCCAGTGTCACGGGCACGGTGTCGCTGGAGGCGGACCTGAAGGGGATCAACATGAGCCGGATCGTGCGCTCGTTCTATGCGCACAAGGATGCGGTGTTCACGGGCGAATGGCTCGGCCGGATCCTGGCGGCCTACCTGAAGGACGTGCAGACCAAGGATGCCCGGCTCAAGGTCAGCTTCTCCTATCCCATGCTGCAGCGGAGCCTGCGCAGCGACCTGCAGGGCTATCAGTTTTACGACGTCGCCTTCGAGGGCGTCATGACCCGCAACGGCGCCTACCGGCGCTACATCCATTTCGATTTTGTCTACTCGTCCGCCTGCCCGTGCTCCGCGGAATTGTCGGAACACGCGCGTGACACGCGCGGCGCCTACACCGTGCCGCACTCCCAGCGCAGCAAGGCGCGCGTGGTCGTGGAGGAGGCGCCCGGACGGAAGATCTGGATCGAGGATGTCCATGCGCTGTGCGCCCGGGCGCTGCAGACGGAGACGCAGGTGATGGTGAAGCGCGAGGACGAGCAGGCGTTCGCCGAACTCAACGGGGCCCACCTGAAGTTCGTCGAGGACGCGGCGCGGCTGCTCTACAAGGAATTCGACGGCGACGCGCGGATCCGCGATTTTCGCATCGCATGTTCGCATCTCGAGTCGCTGCACTCGCATGACGCGGTGAGCGTCATCTGCAAAGGCGTGAAGGACGGCTTCAATGCCGACTTCATGGATTTCGGCTCGCTGCTCTGCTGAAGCGCGCGGCGATGGCGACCTCACGAACATCGCCGGGCCGCCGCCGGGCGTCGCCCCGCTCCGGTCCGGTCGTCGTGGTGACGGGCGCGTCGCAGGGGATCGGGGCTGCGATTGCCGTCGCGTTTGCCCGGGAGGTGCCGGGCATCCGCCTGGCCTTGGTGGCACGCCACGCGGCCAACCTTCGGCGCGTCGCGCAACGCTGCGCGAGGTCCGGAGCGGTGGCGGAAGGCTTTGTCTGCGACGTGACCGACGCGGACGCCGTGCAGACCATGTCCGCGGCGGTCCTCCGCCGGTTCGGCCGGGTCGACGTCCTGATCAACAATGCGGGACGGTTTGCCGGCGGCTCCTTCCTGGATCTGTCCGTGGCTTTGTTCGACCAGCTGCTGGCGGCGAATCTCCGCAGCGTGTTTCTCGTCAGCCGGGCGTTTGCCCCGGGCATGGTCAAGCGCGGGGCGGGCGATATCTTCAACATGAGTTCGATCGCCGGGCTGGCGGCGTATCCGGGCGGAGCGGGCTACTGTGCCGCCAAGTTTGGCGTGACCGGGCTGAGCCAGGTCATGCGCGCTGAGCTGAAGGACCACGGCGTGAGGGTCTGCACCGTCCATCCGGGTGCCACGTGGAGCCCTTCGTGGAAGGGTGCCGGGGTCCCGGCCGAGCGCATGATGCCGGCGGAGGATGTCGCGGCCGCGTTCCTCGCGGTGTACCGCCTCTCGCGCGCCACCGTCGTCGAGGAGATCGTCCTCCGGCCGCAACTCGGCGATCTGTAGGAGCCGGAACGAAACTCCCGGCGGTCAGGCGGCCAGACTCCGCTCGTTGTCCTGCGCCCAGGCGAACGTGAGCATCTTCTCCGGCGCCTCGGCGGCGGTGGACCAGGGCTCCTGGCGGGCGAGCGCCACCGCTTGTTCCGCGAGTTGCGCGGCGGGCCCGTTGCTGGAGAGCGCGGTGTGGAAGGCCTGCCAGAGCTCGGCGTATTCGCCGTTCAAGGTCACGCTGCCCGCGGGGCTGGCCGCAATCGCGGGCCTCGCGAAAGCGGGCAGGGGCAGGGTCTCCGCGTCCGCGACGGCCGGCGCGGGGCGGGCGGCGGGCAGCGCCGTCTGCACGCGTTCCCACGCGCGCGCCACGCTGCCTCGCGCCAGCCAGACGAGGGCGAGCCCGCACTGCGCGGCACCGACCACACCCATCCACAGGGCGCGGGTGCTGGAGCCGTCGATGCCGGTTCGCGGGAACCAGTCGGCGGCTACGTGGGGGGCCGCCAGCATGGCGGCACCCAGCGTGATCATGATCAGGGCGTTGGCGCAGTTCATAGCGGCGCGCTTTTAGCGCCCGGCGTGCCAGCAGACCCGCAATAATATAATCCGCTATAGCCACGCTACTTGCGGAATTCCCGGGGAATTTCTGAGACAGCCTGTCGCTGAATTCTGCACGAACGGGCCGTCTCGTCCGAGCGAACCGCAAGAGCGGGAACGGCTTCAGCCCAGGGCGCCCATGACCCGCTGCAGGGTGCGATACGCCTGTTCGCCCGCCCAGACCAGTTTGCCCTCGTCCATTCCCGTGCGCCGGAAGCTCTCCGGCGAAAAGGCCCAATACGACTCTTCGCCGGGATGGCCATAACCGCGGAGGTCGGCCGCGCCCGCCGCCAGGTTGACGAGATCGGCCATCGGCAGGTCGGCCACGTCCGGATTGTAATGGTGCCGAACCCCTTCGACCGCCGCCGCGGGAAAACGCCAGGAGGACAGGATCCGCGCGGAGACGTCGGCGTTCGAGCAGCCCCAGGTCGAGTGTTCCCACCCCAGCAGCGGCTCGTTTTCCGGCAGCAGGACGGTCTCTCCCTTGGCCAGGGCGATACGATCCATGGCAACTTTGCCAATCGAGCGCAGCAGCCCGGTCGTGTAGGCATCGCGGCTGTCCAGTCCGACAAAGCTGGCCAGCTCTTCCATCACGAGGGCAACAAAGAGGGCGTTCTCGCGAAACCGCTGGGTGTCGACCCGGTGCGCCTGGAGCGGCTCGTCGGACAGCTGACGCGCGGCCACGGCGCCGACGAGGCGATAGACTTCGCGGAAGCCAAGACAGGTCACCGCCTCCTCGATCGACGTGGCCGGCTCCGCGCGGGCGTAGAAGGCACTGTTCGCCACCGAAATCAGGCGCGCTGCGAGTCCGGCATCGCGCTTGAGCAGATCGGTGATCTCCGCGACCGGCACCTCGGCCTGCTGCAGCCTCGGAGCAAGGTCAGCCAGCAGGCGCGGCGACAAGGGCAGGCTTTCAATGGCCGCCGCCAGTTCGGTGTCGGTGATCGGAGCAAGACTCACACGCGGAGTATGACGCATGCGTCGGACGCGTAACAGCCGAAAACGGCCGGAATGCCCCGTAGAAACGCTGAGCGCGCGCGGGTCTCGCAAGTCGGGTGCGGCTGGAGCCCGATGTCCCCGAGTCACGCCCGCCGCAGCGTCAGCCAGAACCGGCTGCCCTGGCCGAGATCCGAAACGACGCCGATCTGCCCGCCCATGCGCTCCACGGCTTTGCGGGCGATCGCCAGCCCCATCCCGGTCCCCTCGTATTCTTTTCCTGGAGACAGCCGCTGGAACATCTGGAAGAGCTTTCCCTGGTGTGCGGGATCCATCCCGATGCCATTGTCCTCGACCCAGATCCGGACCGTGGGGAGCGCGCCCTCCGCCGCCGGCTCCACGGGTTCGCTGCGGATGCGGATCCGGGGGGAGCGGCCTTTGGGCACGAACTTCACTGCATTGCTGAGCAGGTTCGAGAAGACCTGGGTCAGCGCGGAGCGATTCGCGTGGACCGCCGGAAGCGACTCCCATCGGATGAACTCCCGAGCGTCCCGGAGGTTCGCATACCCGTCGACGAGGTCGTGCAACAGGGCCTCCAGGTCGATGGTTTCCAGCGGCAGGTCGCGGCGCGCGACGTGGCTGTAGTCCAGAATGTCGGTGATCAACTGGTCCAGTCGCGCGGCCGCCGCGCCGATGCGTTCCACGTAGTGCCGGGCCTCGGGATCAAGCTGGGCCGCCCAGTCGTCGAGCAGGATGTCGCAATAGCCGGTCATGGTGCGCAGGGGCGCGCGCATGTCGTGCGCCACGCTTGACGAGAAAGCCTCCAGGTCGTGAACCGTTTCGCGCAGCTTCTCGGTCCGCTCCGCCACGATCTTCTCCAGCGTCAGCTCGGCGGTCTTCAACTCGGTGACGTCCATCTGCACCACGACTCCGCCGCGCACCTCGCCGCGCGCGCCCCGGATGGGCGCGGCGGAATTGATCGTGTACCGGCGTTCGCCGGGAGCGTCGAAGGGTTCGATCTCGACCAGGTCTCCGGTGACGGTCTCGCCGCGCAACGCCCGGGCAAGCGACCCTTCCGCGGGTGCGATCCGCGCGCCGGCGCGCGCCGAGTTGTCGGCCCACCACGCCTTCCACTCCCCGTACCCGGCGAGCGCGTCGGTCATCGGCGGGTGTCCCCAGAGGCGGTCGTTGGCGGGGTTCATCCGCACGATGCGCCCATCCGGTTCCGCGACAATGATGCCCGCCGGGCACGCCTGCAGCACGGCCTCCACCAGGCCGGTCTGCCGCGAGGCCTCGGCCTGCGCGTGTTTGCGTTCGCTGATCTCGATGCCGCAAACCACCAGACGATCGACGCGTCCGCCCGGGTCGCGGAGGGGCGCGGCCTGATAGTCGACCCAGATCTCCTCGCCCCGCGCGCGGTGGAGCTGCACGTCGAACCGCACGGTCTCGCCCGTCGCGGCGCGGTGACACGACTCCCGGATGGTATCCGCCACGCCGGTGGAGTACGACCACCAGCTGCACTCCCAAAAGGGCCGGCCGACGACGTCGCCGGCGGACACCTCGGCCGCCGCCCGCAGCGTGCGATTTGCGGCCAGGACCGTGCCGCGAGGGTCCAGGACCGCGACGTGTGGCAACAGCTGATCGAGCACCGCCGGGAGCGGAAACTCGGGGGCGGCCCGGCCCGGGGCCGTCGCCTCGGCGGCGAGCCGGCGGTTCAAATCAAGCGCCAGTTGGAGTTCCGTGCGATCTCGATGCAGCGCGGCAAAGGCCCGCAGCTTGCCGAGCAGTGCCGCCGGCTCGAAGGGAGCGCTCCAGACGTCGATCGCTCCCAGGCGCCAGGCCTCCGCCGCGGTATCGCGATCGCCCGCGGCCGTGACGAAGACTGCGGGCAGGCCGGAGGATACGGGATCGGCCAGCACCTCGGCGGCCAGGGTGCAGGCCTGCGACGCCTGCGCCCGGGCGTCGATCACCAACAGCGCCGGCCGTTGCCTCCTGATCTGGGCTGCCGCTTCCGCGCTCGTGCTGCTTAGCCTGCACGCGGGCAGGCTGGCCGGCTCGCCCGGAAACGGCAGCGGCGGCGTATCCGGCGGACCGACGATGAGAACGGTGGAGGCGGCAGGCATCGGGCCGGAGGAGTTTCGCCTTCCGGGCCGTAAAATCCGCGCCCGGAGAGACTTTGCATCGACCCCCAACCCCGGGACGAGTTCGAAGAAGAATTGCCCTTCGAACGCGCGCTCCGGTCGTCCCCGTTCCGAGGGGCGTTTCTACCAGGCGGTGCGGCGGCCCGAGACGGCGGAGCGGAGCGAATTCAGCCGTGACCGGCGCAAACGGAGCGCCTCCAGCTCTTTTTTTACGTCAAACGCCGCGGCCGAACGGATGGGTGGCGCACGAAAGATGGGGAGATTCAGGGTGCCGGGAGCGGAAAAGGTCATCCGACCGGACGTGAGCAGGGTGGGGGTGTCGGTTTGCACGCATTGCAGACTACCCGATCGCATCGCACGTGGGCAGCGGAGCAGGTTCGGCTGCGTCCCCGGGGGATATTCCCACGATGCGCCCGGCGATCTTCGCGGAGGTCGTGAAAACGGCGGCTACGCGGCGCGCTTGTGGGTCTTCTTCCTGGTTTTGGTGGCCGACTTGCGGGAGGAGCCGCCTCCGCTCGACTTTCCCGTGGCCGCGAGGCTCTCCTGCAGGACCTTGACCAGATCGACGACATTGGTGGCCGTTGCGGCGGTCTTCTTGTGTCCGGGCAGTTCCTTGCCGCCGGCCTTCACCTTTTCGTCCACCAGTTTCATCACCGCCGAGGCGTAATCGTCGGTGTAGCGTTCCGGCTCCCACTGGCCGCTCATCTGTTCGACCAGGGTCTTCGCCATCTCTTTTTCGCGCGGCCCGATCTTTCGATCCTCGGGGACCTTGATGGCGTCGGCCGGCGCGATCTCGTGCGCAAAGTGCATCAGCTCCATCACGAGCAGCGAGCCATTGGCCTTTACCGCGGCGAGGTGCTCGCGATTCCGCATCGCCACCTTCGCGATCCCGACCTTGCCGGTTTCAGCGAGCACGTCGCGCAGCAGCCCATAGGCGCCGCCGCCACCCTTCATCGGCTCCAGATAATACGGGGTGTGGAAGAAGATTGGGTTGATCTCGTCGAGTTCGACGAAGTCCTGAATCGCAATCGTATCCGTCGAGGCCAGTTCCACCGCGTCGAAGTCCTTGTCTTCGAAGACGACGAACTTGCCTTTCTCGTACTCGTACCCCTTCACGATGTCGTCCCAGGGGACCTCCTTGTTGTCGACTTCCGCGACGCGTTTGTAACGGATCGGGCTGAGGTCCGTCCTGCGGAGCATCTTGAACGAGATCTTTTCCGAACTCGACGTCGCCGAGAACACGGAGATGGGGATGGTCACCAGGCCAAAGCTGATCGAGCCCTTCCAGATCGGTCTCATGCCCCAATAGACCGCGGTCGCGGTCCCATGGGGATAGAATGTGAATAAGTGCCTCGCCGTGGACTCAATCGTCTCCGGCCGAGTCACTTGCTTCCGACTCAGGACCGCGCTGAACGCGGAAACGGAATTACCTCGGCGAGCGGCTGGTTCTCCGGCGCGATCCGGATCTCCATCAACGGCACCGGATCGGTGAAGACGACTTCGACGTTCTGGGCGAAGGGCAACCCGACTTCGCGTTCCTCGTCCGCTTCGCGCGTGCGCTCGATCAGCGAGCGGATCAAAGCCCGTTTGCGCGCCCGGGCGGCGGCGGTCGTTTCGGTTTCCTTCTTCATGACGGCGGATGAATCGCAACGCTCTCCTCCCATCCGAGCCAGCGTAAAATCTCCGGGGCGGCGAATATGTCGATTGACGGGGCACCGGGGGGCCGGAGGGCCGGAGGGCCGGAGGGCCAGAGGGCCAGAGGGCCAGAGGGCCGGAGGCTGAAAGGCTGAAATCGGCGGCGAAGGTCGCCGCATCTTAAATTTCAAATTTCAAATCTCAAATCCCGGCGGAGCCGGAGAGCCGGAGGGCCGGAGGGCCAGAGGGCCAGAGGGCCGGAAGGCCGGAAGCTGAAAAGCTGAAATGCTGAAAGGCTGAAAGGCTGAAATCGGCGGCGACGGTCGCCGCATCTCAAATCTCAAATCTCAAATTTCAAATCTCAAATCCCGGCGGAGCCGGAGGCTGAAAGGCTGAAATTGGCGGCGAAGGTCGCCGCATCTCAATTCTCAAATCTCTGAGTTGTTTGAGTGACAAATGAGGTTTGGCCTCACCATACTAAACGCATAATGATCTGCCCCACCGATCCGCCGGCCCGGCCGGAAAATCGGGTTCTTCTCGTCAACGCCGACCCCGCTGCAACGTACGCCCTGAGCGAGGATCTCCGGCGCGTGGATTCGTCTCTCCGCCTTATCAGGGTGAGCGATTTCGACCACGCTTTCAGCGAAATCGTCCGCGGGCTCCTCCCATTGATGATCGTCGTGGAGCTGCGCGGACCGCGGACCGCGGGCCTGGAGTTCATCCAGCAGGTGCGTGATTGGCGGGACCGCACCCGGCCCCTGCTCATCGGCCTGACCGACGACCTCGCGTGCGCGTCCCTCGCCCCGGCATTCTTCGGCGTCGATGCCATCCTCGTGAGGCCCGTGAGCCAGGAGGACCTCACGGCCGTGATCCTGCTGGCCCGCACATCGAGCACCCGCGACGACGACCCCCGCGTGGAGGAAACGACGGCGGCGCGCTACGGAGTCGCCCGGTAGGAAGTCAGCCTCGTCATTGACGCCCCGCGGTCTGCTCCAATGCTTTGGGCGTTACCATGCCCAACCTGAAGCACCTGTTTGCCCAGAATCGTGCCTGGGCGGAATCGATCCGTCATCGCAATCCTGACTTCTTCCTCGAACTCTCCCGGCAGCAGACCCCGGCTTACCTGTGGATCGGTTGCGCGGATAGTCGGGTCCCTGCCAACGAGATCGTGGGCCTCCTGCCCGGTGAGCTGTTTGTGCATCGCAACATCGCGAACGTCGTGGTGCACACGGATCTTAACTGCCTCTCTGTGATACAGTTCGCCGTCGAGGTGCTCAAGGTGCGGCACATCATTGTAACCGGTCACTACGGGTGCAGCGGCGTCAATGCCGCCCTGAATCAGGATCGCGTCGGTCTCGCCGACAACTGGCTGCAACACGTCCAGGATGTCTGTCACAAACACCGGCAGCGCCTGGAGTGCTTCAGCGGTCCGGGTCCGGCCCGCTGCGACCGCCTGTGCGAACTCAACGTCATCGAACAGGTGGCCAACGTGGCCCGAACGACGATCGTCCGTGATGCCTGGGCCCGCGGGCAGGAACTTACGGTGCATGGCTGGATTTACGGGCTCAAGGATGGCCTGCTGCGCGACCTGACCTGCAGCGCCCGCAATCCGGAGGAGGCGGCCCAAGCCTATGACGCAGCCTTGGCTGCACTCTAACAAATGGTCGGGGACACACAGAATCGGCTTGGCGGAAGCGGGCGGGATTGAGTGGATACACCGCGACCTTCGTCGCCCCTGATGTCAGCGACCCTCCAACCTACCCGGGACGTTCTGCTTAACGTCGCCCGCAAGCTGCCGCCCGCTGCGCAAATTCTGGCGGGCATCGTGGAGCTGCTGCACGACGTCAATACCGACCTGGACCAGATCGCCGACGAGATCCGGCTGGATGCCGCGCTCTCGTCGCGGGTGATCCGCATCAGCAACAGCGTGGTTTACGGCGGGGCGGGGAATGTCTCGACGGTGGAGGAGGCGGTCGGCCGGGTGGGCTTTGCCGAGATCGTGCGGCTGGTGGGCACGGCCACGGTAAATCGCATCGTCGACCAGGAACTCCGCTGCTACCACGTCGCGATCGATCCGCTGCGGGAAGCGCTGCTCATGCACGGGCTGGCCAGCGAGGCCCTCGCCGAGCAGGTCGGGCTGAGCCGCAACACGGCCTACGTGGGCGGCCTGCTGCGGGGCATTGGCACGATGGTGCTCGACCGGTACGCCGGCGACAAGCTGGGGGCGCATCAGACGTATGACCCGGCGGAGTTTTCCACGTATCGCGAATGGGAGGTGGCGCGCTTCGGCATCACTTCGACCCGGGTCACCACCATGGCGCTCGATGAGTGGCGGTTTCCCGACGAGATTGTCAGCGCGATCGAACTCCACCTCGAGCCTCCCGTCGAGGGCGGCGAAACGGAACGCCTGGCCAACGTGATCAACCTCGGCGGCACGCTCGCGATGAATCATGGCCACGCCATGCCGGGCGAGGTTCCGTTCTGGGTGCTCACGCCGGAAAAACTCGCCATCGTCGGAATCGACGAGGAGCAGTTCCGTGACGTCGCCGTCCGGGCCAACGAACTCTTCGAAACCCAACGCCAGGCGCTGTACTGAGCAGCGGCGCGGACGGCAGGGTTTTGAGTTTTGAGCGGTGGAACCCGTAGCGCCGGCTTCAGCCGGTACTCAGAACCCAAAACCCAAAACTCAAAACCCAAAACCCAAAACGCACCGTCACCCCGGCAGCGCGCGTTCGAGCATGCGGGTCAGGTACACTTGTTCGGGGCCCACCTGTGCCAGTTTCAACGCCTGGCGGAAGCACGCGGCGGCTCGCTCGAAATCGTTGCGGCGCCATTCGAGTTCCCCCTTCACTGCGTGGTAGAGGTAGTGCTGGTCAAGCCGGTCGGCCTGGGGGATCGCCGCCACCTCCCGCAAACCGGCCTCCGCCCCTTGCACCTGGGCCACCGCCACCGCCCGGTTCAACGCCACCACGGGCGACGGTTTCAGCCGGTAGAGGGCATCGTAGTGTCGGAGAATCTGCGGCCAGTTGGTCGAGGCGTAATCGCTGGCGGTGCAGTGGAGGGCCGCGATTCCGGCCTGGAGATGGTACTCGCTCGCGGCGTCACCCACCGCCGCCCGCACCAGTTCGTGCAAGCCGCGACCGATAAGCCGCTGATCCCATTTCGACCGGTCCTGGTCGTCGAGCCGCAGGATGTCACCTTGCTCGTCGACGCGGGCTGGGAAGCGGGCCGCGATGAGCAGCATCAGAGCGAGCAGTGCGTGAGCCCGCGGGACATCGCCGACGGGATGGGCCACGAGCAACGTCGTCAGCCGGATCGCCTCCTCACACAGGTCCTCCCGCAGCAGGCGGTCGCCGGAGGAGGCCTTGTACCCCTCATTGAACAGCAGATAGAGCGCGGCCAGCACGCCGTCGAGCCGCCCCTCGAGCGCCGCGCCGGCGGGAATCTCGAACGCGACGCCCGCGTCGCGGATCTTCTGCTTCGTGCGCGTCAGCTGCTTCTCGATCGCCGCGTCGCTGCTCAAAAACGCCCGGCCGATCTCCGCGGTGTTGAAGCCGCACAGCACTTTCAGCGCGAGCACAACCTGGGCATCCGGCGTCAGCACGGGGTGGCAGCAGACAAACATCAGACGCAGCGCGTCGTCGCGCAGCGCATGCTCATCCGGCTCCACGGGCTCACCGGTGCCCGGGCTGAGCTGCTCCAGGTGCGTGACAATCGCATCCTCCTTCCCGTTCGCCATCCGCTGCCGGCGGAGCGCGTCCTTCGCGAGGTTCATCGCGACGCGGGTGATCCACGCCGACGGGTTCGGCGGGATGCCGCCGATCGCCCAAGTCCGCATGGCCTGGAGCAGCGCGCCCTGCGCCACATCCTCCGCCAGCGAGAGATTACCCGGGCCCACCAGGCGCAACAGCGCGCCGTGCAGACGCCCTGACTCGTGGCGGAAGAAGTGCTCGACGACCTGCGAAGGATTCGGCGCGCTCACTGCGTTCAGGCCATTCAGGCCAGCGCCGCTTCCGTCCGCGCCGGCCGCCCGCGCACCCCGAGCGCACCGCACGCGTCCGCCACCGGGCGCACCTCGACGGTCATGCCGTGCGCGAGACTGGGACAGCCGCGCGCGATCTCGGTGGCCTCCTCGAGCCCGTCGACGGTGAGGAAGAAGTACCCGCCGACGCCCTCCGTGCTCTCGGCGAACGGTCCGTCTGTGATCTTCTCGCCCCGCGGTCCCGAGACCACCCGGCCCTGCCCCTCCAGCGGATGGCCGTGCTGAACCTTGCCGGTGGCGGCCAGGCCATCGTACCAGGCATTCCACTGGTGCATCAGTTGCTGCCGTTGCTCGGCCGACATCGCCGCGTAGGCGCCCGGGGCGTCGCGAAACAAGAGAAGAAAGGGCTGCTTCGAATTCATGGGGTGGGAGATTCAGTTTATGGGTTTTGGCCGCAGCGCAAAGCGGACAGTCCTTGATGACGCGCTGGGCCCGGTCAGGCGCCTGCGCCGGCTTTTTCCGCCGCCGGCGCAATGAGCATCCAGCTGACGCCGAAGCGGTCCGTCACGATGGCAAACCGCCGCGCGAAGAAGGTCTCGTCCGGCGGCATGTCCACGCGGCCGCCAACCGCGAGCTGGCTCGCCAGTGCATCGACGGTCGCCGGCTCGTCGATGGCGACGGAGAGCGAATACCCGCCCCCGGCCGGGGCCTCGCCCGGACAACCATCGCTGGCAAAGAGTTCCGACTGTCCCACCCTGAAGGCGGCGTGCATGACGTTGTTGCCCTCGATCGGCATTTCGCACGCGCCTGGCGGCAGGTCCGAAAATCGCGCCAGCGAGGTGATCTGCGCGCCGAGAACCTGCTGGTAGAAGCGGAGCGCCTCCTCGCAGCGGCCATGGAAACACAGGTAGGGGGTGACGGTGCCGAGTTTCGCGGCGCCGGCCGTGGGACGGGTGGTGGTCTGAGTATTCATGTGGTGGATGGTTTCATGATCTCAACGAACGAACCGCCCGCCGGCGGACATCGGGAATCCGGCTCCGCCGGAATCTGAAAGTTGAACCTGAATACCGATTTTGCACAGAGGTCACAGAGGCCCAATCAGAGCCGAGCCGGAGGGGGGCGCTGCGACTGTCTTGGGCGTCACGCAATGAACAGGTTTGTCCAAGGACTGAGCCTCCGTGTCCTCCTCGTCGGAGCTCTGTGCTCTCTGTGGCTACTTCGGAATCCAGGTCGAACGGATAGGCTCGCACCGGCGGAACGGCGTGGATCCGCGCATTCGATCTGAAATCTGAAATTTGAAACCTGAAATTCCCGTCCGGGCGTCCTCGCCCGGCGGGCTTGCCAATGCCCCACGGCCCTTCAACCTTTCGGTGCCCATGGCGTTGTCTTTTTTCAGCCACAAGAGCAAGAAGGCGGTCCTCACCCGTTGCGCGGAGGATTACGCCACGAAGATGCGGCTGAAATACGCGCCGTACTATCATGCCATGGAGTCGCAGCGCGGCACCACCGTGCGCCTCGACGGCCGGGACATGATCATGTTGTCCAGCAACGACTACCTCGGGCTGTCCTACCACCCGAAGGTCATCGAGGCCTCGCAGGCGGCGTTGAAACAATGGGGCACGAGCACCAACGGTGCGCGAATCTCCAACGGGTCCCGCGCGTTCCACCTGGAGCTGGAGGAAAAGCTGGCGGATTTCCTTGGTCGGGAGGCGTGCCACGTTCACGCCGCCGGGTATCTTTCGTGCATGTCGTCGGTGGCGGCGTTCGCCCAAAAGGGCGATGTGATCTTCGCCGACAAGAACATCCACTCGTGCCTGTGGGACGGCATCCGGCTGTCGACGGCCACCGTGGAGCGTTTCTCGCACAACAATCCTGACGACCTGCGGCAGGTGATCAACGCGACCGCGACCGACGCCGCCAAGCTGCTCGTGGTCGAGGGCGTGTATTCGATGGAAGGGCACATCGCGCGGCTGCCCGAGCTCACCGAGATCGCCGAGGAACATGGCTGCTTCACCGTGCTCGACGATGCGCACGGCTTCGGCGTCCTCGGGCGGCAGGGCCGCGGCACGGTCGATCACTACAACCTGAACGACAAGGTAGACGTCCTCTGCGGAAGCCTGTCCAAGTCGCTGGCCAGCGTGGGCGGCTTCGTGTCGGGCTCGCGGGACGTGATCGAGTACCTGCGGACCAATTCAAAGCAGACGACCTTTTCGGCCGCGATCAGTCCCGCCCAGGCGGCGGCCGCCCAGGCGGCGCTGGAGGTGATGCGCACGGAGCCGCAGCACCTGGAGCGGCTCTGGGCGAACACCCGCAAGTTCAAGGCCATCCTGAAAGCCCTGGGTTTGGACACGTGGGAAAGTGAAACCCCCGCGATCCCCATCGTGCTGGGTTCAAAGGAAAAGGTTTACCCCTTCTGGCGCGCGCTGCTCGAGCACGGCGTGTTTACGGTGATGTCGATCGCGCCCGCGGTTCCCGCAGGCAAGGATCTGATCCGGACCGCCGTCTCGGCCATGCACACCGAGGAACAGTTGGAGAAGGTGGCCGAAGCGATCGCGTACGCCGCCAAGCGATTGTGAAGCGGCAGGCGGTAGCGGTGGGCTTTGGACGCTCGTGGTTTGAGTACGTAGTCCCGCCTTCAGGCGGAATCCGAACGAAATTGTCCACCGCAAGGAGTGCGCAAGCCCCCTCTTCCGCCTGAAGGCGGGACCACCTACCCAAGCCCCGGCGGGACGACTGCAGCCAGCGGCTATACCCCGAGCGCGGCACGCAGGGCTTTCGCCGTGTCAGCCCAGGCGGGCAGCACGCGCGCTTTCGCCTGTACCCGCAGTGCGGCGACCCACGCATCGTCCGTCAGGAGGCGCCGCAGCGCAGCACACCACGCGTCCGCCTCATTCACCGGCACCGGGACACAGCCGCCGCCGTCGGCGTTCTCGCGCAGCACCGGCAGGTCACTGCACACGCACGGCACGCCGAGCTGCAGCGACTCCAGGAGCGGAAGTCCGCAGCCCTCGGCGATCGTTGGAAATACGGTGGCGCGCGCCTGCGCGTAGCGCTCCTGCAGCGTCGCATCGTCCGCCGCGCCATGCCACTGCACGGGCCGCCCCGCCCGCCGGAGCTGCCGAAGCGCGGCGACAATCGGGCCGCCGAAGTGCGGATTCTCGCGGCCGATCAGATGCAGTTCGAAATCAAGTCCGTCCGCCCAGAGCCGCTCGCAGACGTCGAGCAGGAAGCCCTGATTCTTCCGCGGCTCCAGGATGCCCACGGCCAGCAACTGCGGCCGGCCGGGAGGCGGAGCGATCCCCGCGCGTTCCGTCGCGGCGGCGAAGTCGGCGCCGAGCGCGAGCACGTCGACGGGCGGCGTCACGCGCAGCCCCTGCCAGCGCCAGAAGCCTTCCAGTTCGTCCTTGCTCGCGCGGGAGACGGCGAACACCCGGTCGAACGCCGCGAGCCGCTTGAGGTAGCCGGGATGCCGGGCCACGCTCTGCGGCCAGGTGATGTGCGGCAGCTTGAGCGGGATGGCGTCGTGAAACAGCGCTGCGGTGCGCAGCGGCCGCGCAGCCAGAAAGTCATCAAAGCCGGTCCGCTCCGCCGCGGAGAACAGCTCCGCCGTGAAGTACCAGTCGGTGGCCGAGAGGCGCGCGACGGTCCGGGCGTCGTGCGGAGCCGGCCACGCCACCGGCACGGCCGCCGCGCCCAGTTCCTGCCGCAGCCGGCGCGACACCCGGGTCAGACCCGAACGATGCGTCGCCGCGCCGCTTTTCGTGGTGTCGAAATAGATCATGCCGGAAGGGCGTGCCTGAACTCTGCCAGGAGCCGCGCCGCGTTGCGATGCGCATCGAAGTGCTCTTCGACCCACGCTCGCGCCCCCGCCCGCAGCGCCTCGGCCCACGGATCGTCATCCCTCAGCCGCCGCAACGCCGCCACCCAGGCGTGGCTGGCCTCCACATCCAGCACCAGGCCGGTGACGCCGGGCGCGATCGCCTCGGTCGTCGCCGCAGCCGGCGAGGTCAACACGACGACCCCCGCCGCCATCGCTTCCGGGATCACGTTCGGCAGCCCGTCGCGATCGCCGCTGGGAGCGACCACGCCGGTGTGCAGGAGCGCATCCGCCCAGGCGAGCTGGTCCCACACTTCGTGTTGCGGGAGGTGCCCGGCAAACGTGACCTTCGAGCCGATCCCCAGCGTGCCGGCCAGGGTCTCCAGCTGCGCCCGCAAGGGGCCTTCACCGATGATCCGCGCCTCGAACTCGACCCCGGACGCCGCCAGCGCCGCATAGATCCGCAGCTGGCGGTCGAGGCCTTTTTTCTCCACCAGCCGTGCCACCGCCACCAGGTGAAGGGGCGAACGCGAGCGCCGGAGCGGTTTCAGCAGCGGCAGACGATCCAGGCCGCGGCGGATGCAGACGACCTTTGCCTCCGGCAGCCCGCGCTCGAGCAACGAACGCCGCGCCATTTCCGTCGAGGTGTGGACGAAGGCGGCGGGGGCGAGCTTCTCGGCCAGCCACCAGTCACCGCCGTGTTCATAAATATCATACGCGTGGGCCGCGGCCGAATACCGGTGGCCGTCCAGCCGCCAGAGCAGCCAGGCGGCCGTCGCCGGCGCCCCGCCCCACGCGGCATGAATCCACTGCGGCCGGTCGCGCCGAAACCGGCGGGCGAAAAGGCAGGCAAACCCGGCGCCCAGCATGTTCTCCCAGAAATTGAGCCACGACGGAGCCCGCCGGGTGCACAGGCCGCGCAACAACTGCTTCAGCACGTCCGGCCGGCGCGAGCTCTCGTACGGAATCATCCAGAGCAGCGTGAGCAGGCGCCATTTGTTGAAGGTGTGCACGCGGACGCCGCGGAAAGTGCCGCCGCCGCCCCAAAGCGAATATAACTGCAACGGCACGCCGTGCGCGCGCATGGCGATGATCTCACGCTGGAGAAACGTCTCCGTGCTCTGCGGGAAGGTCGTGAAAAGATAGGTGATGACGGGGGCGTCAGCCAAGCGAAGGGGAGTTACCAGATTGAACCGTGCAAGCTAGAGGCGCAGGCTTCCGGGATACAAGTTGCGGGTTTCGTTGCACGCCACGCACCGGTCACGCGTCGGACGTGCAACCTGTCACCTGCTAACCTGAAACCCGGCCCGTGACCCCGGCGAGCACCGCCTTCGTCGTCCGCCCGGTCCCGGGAGCCGCCGGCCAGGGCAGCCGCTCCAGCTTTTCACCCGCGACCTCGTTGCCCAGGCCGACCAGCTCGTCGATCAGCAGCGTGGGGTCCTCCTCGTAGCGCAACTGGAGGAAGGTCTCGCGGGCGCGGGCATACTCGGCCGGCGTTGCCATCCAGCGGTCGATGATCCGGGAAAAATCCGCGGCGCTTTCGACCTTTTCAGAGCCCGCGCCGTTGCGGAAGAATTTCCACGTGAGCTGCTCCTGGGGCATGATGCCGCCGAACGCGTTGAACACGATCGGACATTGGAAATGCAGCGCCTTCGCGCACGTGGTCGTGCCGCCGCGGGTGACGATGGCGTCGCTCGCCTGCATGAGCAGGTGCACGACTTCCGAGTAGCCTTCGACGTAGCAGGTGAACTCGGGGTGGGTCGCGCGCCAGTGCACGAGATCGTTGTAGGTCTGCTTGTTCTTGCCGCAGATGACGATCGCCTGGACCTGCTTCGCGTGTTTCAGCAACGACGGCAGGAGGTCGAAGTGGTTGTTCGCGCCGTTGCCGCCGGTGGCGAGGAACACCGTGAAGCGGTCGGGATCCAGCCCGAGCCGGCGCATGCGGAACTGCCGGCGCTCCGCCAGCGTGAGCACCTCGACATGCGCCCGCGGCAGCATCAGGTATCCGCGGACGCGCGTACGGGCGGCCGGGATCCCGCGGCTGATGGCGTAGTCATTCGCCGTCCGGGTGCGCGAGAAATAGAGATCCACACTCGGCTCGATCCAGTTGCGCGAGTAGCCCCAGCCGCCGGAGAACTCGCCGCAGTAGGTCGCGCACCGCACGTTGTCCGCGCCCAGGATCCGCCGCGCCGCCGGGAAGTACCCGCGATTCAGACAGTCGTGCACGCTGAAGATCAGGTGAGGCTGGTACTCGCGGACCACCTGCGAGAAATAGCCGGCGCCGAAGGTGACATCCCGCGCGTTGAGGTAGCTGAGCAGTTCGACCAGCGCGTAGAACACCTTGTGCACCCAGGGAGCGCTTTTCTGGATCCGATTGTAGAGCGTGACCCCGGTGCGGTTCACCACCGAGGACTGCTCCAGCATCTGCTCGATCCGCACATCCACCTGGTGGCGGTACAGCTGGAAGCACCACTCGGCGAACGCCTCGGCGCGGGCGTCATGCCCGCCACCGGTGCTGGAGGTGAGGACCAGGATGCGCAATTTGGCCATCAGGAAAGGGCGACGCAGGGAATGACCGGTGACGCGGTGGAATCCGCTACGCCACCCGCTTGAACACCACCGCCACGTTGGCGCCGCCGAAACCACTGCTGTTCTTCAGGACATGGGTGGGCGCGGTGGCGATGGTTTCGGTCGGCACGTTCAGGCCCGCGCACTGGGGCTCGAGCCGCGTGAGATGGGCATTGCCCGGCATGAAGCCTTCCCGCAACGCGAGGGCGCAGAACGCCGATTCCATCGCCCCGGCGAGGGAGAGCCCGTGGCCGGTGAGCGCCTTGGTGCTGCTCACGCGCGGGGGTTGCGCGACGCCCTGGAAAACCTGGTTGATCGCGCGCGCCTCCGACACATCGCCGATCAGCGTGGAGGTGGCATGCGCGTTGACGTAGTCGATCTGGTCCGGGGCGACGCGGGCGCTGCGCAACGCGTGGGTCATCGCCGCCGCCGAACCGCTGCCCTCCGGATGGGAAATCGCGACGTTGTAGCCGTCGGAGGCCTGTCCCCAGCCCAGCACTTCGGCGTACGGCCGCACGCCGCGCCGCGCCACCTCGTCCTCCGTCTCCAGGACGAGCACGGTCGCGCCGCCGGTGCCGACAAACCCATCACGGGCGGCGTCGAAGGGTCGCGAGGCCAGGTTCGGATCGGCCTGGAGCGAAAGCGTGCGCATCCCGGCAAAGGGAAGGATCGCGTCCTTGTTCCCATCCTCGGCGCCCACCACGAACATCCGCTTTTGCCGGCCGAGGGTGAGATCGTCGAACGCGTAGCCCAGCGCATGCGCCGAGGATGCGCAGGCGGATGAAAATCCGCAGGAGGCGCCCAGGATCTTGAACGCGGCGACCAGGTTGAAATTCAGCGTGCCGACGATCGAGGCCACGATCCCGAGCGGGGAACACCGGGCCACGCCAAATTTCTCCAGCCGTTCGTGGTGGTGATTGGTCAGGAAAGGCGAGCCGCCGGAAGCCGCGTAAAGGCCGGTTTGCGGATTGGAAACGTCCGCCTCGGTGAGCCGGGCATCCTCCACCGCCTGGAGCATGGCGCAATGAGCGAAGAGTCCGTTCGGGGCCATCGACCGGAGCAGCTCCCGCTTGATCCGGTACCTCGCGGGAAACGTCCAGTCCTCCGCGTCGGTGGAATCCGTGGTGAACTCCTTGATCGTTCCCACCACCTTGCACGGGATGTCCGGCCGTTGGAACGGCGGGAAGAGTTCGAGCCCGTGGCGTAGTTCCCGGAGGTTGCGGGTCACCGTGGTGGCATCGTTGCCGATGCTGGTGACGAATCCGAGGCCGGTGATGAAAACTCGTGGCATGCGTAATGTCAGGGGCCGCCGACCGGATCAACGGCACGCGGCAAGAGGCTGAGTCAAGGCACTCGCGCCCCCCCGGTCAACGCATGAGACAAGGGGGGTTCACCCGTCCGCGCGCGCGAGATGGCCCGGTCCGGTGACGCCGGAGTCAGTCCGGGGACCGCCCTCCGGCTCAAGCACTTACGCCCCGGCGGCCGGACGCAGCGGTTCCGCGTCTCCGATCGCGGCGGCGGCGGGCGCTGGCGGCTCCGCACCCGGGCGCAGCTCCGACTGGCCCACCGCGGAGATCGGCACCGGCGCATTGACCGCATCCATGTAGCCGAACAGCAGGGAGATTTCCTCGACGATCACGGCCTTTTCCTGGCCGACGCGGATGGAGCCCTCGAAGGTCGCCAGCGGCAGCTTGTTGCGCTTCGGCTTGATGGACAGCGTGAGGATGTCGCCCGGCCGGCACTGGCGGTGGGCGCGGACGCCTTCGCAGCCGGTGAAGAAAATCTGCGCCGGATTCACTGCCTTCCCCGTGTCCGGGATGTGGCCTTCGAGAAGATAAAGGACCGCCAGCTGGCCCAGCGCCTCCAGCATGATGGAGGCCGGCATCACCGGGTTGTCCTTGAAATGCCCCTGCAGGAAGAACTCCTGGCCGCTGATCTTGTATTTGCCGTTGGCCGCAATCGAGCTGACCGACGCCTCATTCAGGAAGAGAAACGGCGGCTGAATCGGCATCACCGCGCCGATGTGCTCGATCGGCAGGAATTTGGTGGGTTTCGGCAGGGGGAGACCGCGGATCTTACAGTCGATGAACGTCTTGATGTCGCCGACCGTGCGCAGGTTACGCAACTCGTCGTTATTGATCGAGAGCTGCAGGACGTCTTCCACGAGGATGACGATCTCCATCATGGTCAGCGAATCGATGCCCAGATCCTCGATCAGCCGCAGATCGTCGTCGGCATCCTTCAATTTGACCCGCAAATCCGGCTCCACAAAGCGCTCGATCACCCCGATGACCACGGCCGGGACATGCTCCGCATTTCCGGTGCGCCGGAACTGCACCGCCGCTTCAAACGTCGATGGAGAACAACGTTTTAAGGATTCGCGCAACGACGCCTCATCTTCAGGCCCGAAGGCTTTCGGCGCGGTGGGAAAAGGCTTGCTCGTGCCCGGTGTGGGGGAGGCGGCGGCGTCAGGCATTGTTGGAAGGTTCTATTTTGCGGGGGGGGGTAAAGTAAACCCATTTCTTGGCTGCTGCCAGAGGGTCCACACCTCCTTCCCCAATCCACACGGTAGCAAGATGCGTGCAAAAATCGACTTATGGCGTGCGCTTGCCATGTCGCTCCGCGACCTTCACGTTCCTTCCCCCTCCGCGGCCCGCGTCCTGCTCCTGCCGCGCCATCATCATGAGTGCCTCCGGCACGCCTTCCACACCTCCGCTGTTTCTGATCACGCACGAGTTCTACCCGAAGCGGGGCGGAATCGCGATTTTCACGGAGGAGATCGCCAAGGCCAGCGCTGATCTGGGCTACAATGTGGAAGTCTGGGCGCAATCCGCGCCGCAGCAGGATGCGAAGACCGACTGGCCGTTTCGTCTGCGCCGGCTGCCCCTGCGGGGTACCCATGATGTGCTGTGCCAGATCCAACTCGCGCGCGAGCTGATCCGCCACCGCCGCGAATTGCGGTACGCCACGGTGTATCTGCCGGAGCCTGGTCCGATGCTGACCATGATGCTGCTCCAGTTTTTCCAGGCCTTTCGGCCGAAGCGGCTGGTCCTGACCTTTCACGGCTCGGAAATCCTGCGGTTCTCCCGCAGTCCGCTGCGCCGGGCGCTCGCCCGCCGGCTGATCAGCCACGCGGCGCGCGTGAGCACGCTCACCAACTTCACCCAGGAACTGCTCCTCTCCCACTTCCCGGAGGCAGCCGACAAGATTTTCCTCACGCCCGGTGCGCTCCGCTCCGACTTCGCGGTCGTGCCGCCGAAACCGGCCCCGGAAAAGGACAAGGTGGTGGTGCTGACCGTGGGCCGCATTCACCCCCGCAAGGGCCAGCTCGAAACGCTCCAGGCGCTGCAAATGCTTCCGCCCGCCGTTCGCAGCCGGCTGGAGTACTGGATCGTCGGCGGTCAGAGCCGCGCCGCCTACTACGAGGAGGAACTTCGCGCCTGCGCCGTCGCTTCGCCCGATCTGAACGTCCGCTTCTTTGGCAGCATTCCGGACGCGGAGTTGTCCGATCTCTACGACCGCGCCGACATCTTCGCGATGACCAGCATCAACCTCGAACACAGTGTCGAGGGCTTCGGCCTCGTCTATCTGGAAGCGGCGGCCCACGGGCTCCCCGTGGTCGCGCATGACGTCGGTGGAGTGCCCGAGGCGGTGATCGATGGCACGACGGGAATCCTCGTGCCGCCGCATCGTCCCCTTCAGCTCGCGGCCGCCTTCGAAAAACTGATTCTCGACCCCGCGCTCCGCCGGCGGCTCGGTTTCGCGGGTCGCGAATGGGCCACGCGCAACTGCTGGAAACAGTCCGCGGCGGCACTGTTTGGCCAGGAGGCGTCGGTCGCATGATCCGGTCCACCTCCACGGTCTCCGTGCGTTATGCGGAGACCGACATGATGGGGGTCGTTTATCATGGCAGCTACCTGCCGTGGCTGGAGGTCGGCCGCACGACCCTGCTGAAGGAACTCGGGTTGCCGTACCGTGACCTCGAGGCGCAGGGTTTCTTCCTGCCGGTGCTGGAAGTGTCCGTGAAGTACCAGCGTCCCGCCCGCTACGACGACACGGTCACCATCGTCACCACCCTGCGCGAGCGCCCGACGCTGAAGATCCACCTCGAGTACGAGATCAAACGCGGCGACGAACTCCTTGCCACCGCGCGGACCGTCCACGCCTTCATCGACCGCACCGGCCGGCCCGTGCGCCCCCCGGCGAACGTCGCCGCGTGCTTCGGCAAAGCGTTCGCCGGGGGATGAATTCAGATTTCAAATTTCAGATCGCCGGAATCTGAGATCTGAAGTTTGAAATTTCGGTCAGCCGTACTCGGCCAATACCATGGGATCGGTTTCGCGCTCGCGCAGGCTGACGAGCGGATCGGCCCCGCCGAGCTGGCGCGCCGCCCAGACGGCGTGAGCCCGCACCATCGGGAGCGGATGCTGCGCCGCCAGGTGAACAACGGCTGAGAGCAGCGAGCGATCGCCGGAATTCCCCGCCACGATGCAGGCGTTGCGCAACAGGCCCGCGAGCTTCAGCCGTTTGATCGGGGTGCGGCGGAAAACCTCCGCGAAGCGCTCGGGCGTCAGCGCCAGGATTTCCGCCAGCGGCAGCTCGGCGATGTCGCCGCGCGCCGCGAGCAGCCACTGGCGCCCTCGTTGCGCAAACCGGTTCCATGGGCAGACCTCGAGGCACACATCGCAACCGTAAATGCGGTTGCCGATGCCCGTCCGCAGCTCCCGCGGGATGATGCCCTTGTTCTCGATCGTCTGATACGAGATGCAGCGCCGGGCGTCGACGACGCCCGGCTCGGCAAACGCGGCGGTCGGACAGGCGTCCAGGCAGCGCGTACACTTGCCGCAGAGCAGTCCGACGGGCGGGACCATCGAGGTGCCCGGTCCCGGCTCCGCGGCCGGAGAGAGTCCGTCGGCCACCGGGCGGCCCGGGGGCTCGGCCCCCTTCGAGGCCTGCATCCGCAGCGGCGGATCCGGCCGCCACTCCACGCGCGCCAGGATCGCACCGAGGAAGAGCCAGTTCCCGTGCTCGCGGGAAATCAGCATCGCATTCTTCCCCACAAACCCGATCCCCGCGCGCGCCGCCCAGGCGCGGTCGATCACGGGACCCGTGTCGACGTAGTAACGGTAGTCCTCGGACGCCACGCCATAAAGCTCCTCGATGGCTTTGCCCGCCGCGACGAGGCCCGGCTTCATCGTGTCGTGATAATCCTCATACTGCGCGTAGCGCGCCCAACGGCTTTCCCGCGGCTGCGACGTGGCGGCCCCGGGCCAGTAGGAGACCCCGAGCATCACGAGGGAACGCGCGCCCGGCAGCACCAACCGGGGATCGCGCCGCTTGTCGATCGTCCGCTCCATCCACTGCATGTCGGCGTGGAACCCCGCGTCGACCCAGCCGCCGGGTTCGCGCCGGGAGGTCCCGGCCGGCGCCGGCTCGGGCAACGACGCAAAACGAACGTCATCAAACCCGAGCGCCCGCAGGCGCTCGCGCAGGATTTCCTGCCGGGGATCGGTGGCCACCGTCATCGCTGCAGCCGCGCGAAGTCCTGCGCATCGCGCCGCCAGGCACGGATGACATGACCCACGATGTCGCCGAGCGGACGAGAGTCGGTCAGCACCACCGTGCCGCAGCGCTTGTAGATCGGCTCACGCTGCGCAAACAGCGTTCGCACCCGTTCCTCCGGGTTGTCCACCGCCAGCAACGGCCGCGTCCGGTGCCGGGCCGTGCGCTCCAGGATGGTTTCGATCGAGGCATGGAGGCAAATCACCACCCCTTTCGTCTGGACGAGTTCGAGCATGCCCGGCTGGACGATCAGCCCGCCGCCACATGCGACCACCGTCCGACTCGCCGGATGGCCGCCTTCGACAAACGCCTTCTCCATCGCCCGAAAGGCCGGTTCGCCGTCCCGCGCAAAGATCTCGCTCACGCTGCGGCCTTGTTGGCGCTCGATCTCCGCGTCGCTGTCCAGCAGGTGGAACCCCAGCCGTTGCGCGACGGCCCGGCCGACAGTCGTCTTGCCCGTCCCCATGAAGCCGACGAGGTAGAGGTTGACGTCTGTGGAGTTCAAGGAAGGGAGAGGGAAGGTGAAGGTGAAGGTGAAGGTGAAAGTGGGGGGCAGGCGAGAGTGAACGTGGCCCCGACTCGTAACCGATTGCCGCCCTCCCCACTTTCACTTTCACTCTCACTTTCACTTTCCCTTTCACTCTCACTCTCCCTTTCCCTCCCCGATGTTCACGTTCGCCAGCGACAATACGGCCGGCATCTGTCCCGAGGCCCTTGCGGCCATCAACGAGGCCAACGCCGGGAACGCGCCGAGTTACGGCGATGATCCGTCGACGCGGGAGGCCAGACGTTTGCTCGCCGACCGTTTCGATCGGGAGTGCGACGTGTTCTTCGTTTTCAACGGCACGGCCGCGAATGCCCTCGCCCTCGCCGCACTGTGCGAGCGCCACCACGCGGTGGCATGCCACGCGATGTCGCACGTCGATACCGACGAATGCGGCGCGCCCGAGTTTTTCACGGGCGGGAGCAAGCTCCTCCCCATCTCCACGCCCGATGCGAAGCTGCGTCCCTCCGACATCGAGCCGCTCTTCTCGCGCGGGCATGGCGTCCATTTCCCCCGGCTCCGCGCCCTCTCGCTGACCCAGGCGACCGAGCTGGGCACCGTTTACCAGCCCGACGAATTGCGCGCGCTGGGCGAGGTGGCTCATGCGCGGGGAATGGCGGTGCACCTGGATGGGGCGCGTTTCGCCAATGCGGCCGCCTCGCTGCTGGCGCGGGGCCACACGCTCGCCGACATCACGTGGCGCGCGGGGATCGACGTGCTGTCCCTCGGCGGCACCAAGAACGGGCTGCTCACGACCGAGGCTGTGGTATTTTTCAACCGGGAGCTCGCGGTCGAGTTCGACTACCGGGTGAAGCAGTCCGGGCAGCTCGCGTCAAAGATGCGGTTCGCGACCGCGCAGTGGGTGGCGGTCCTCCACGACGACGCGTGGCTCAAGCGCGCCGCCCACGCGAACGCCATGGCGCAGCGGTTGAGCGCAGGCCTGGTCGAACTCGGCTTCACCCTTGTCGCGCCCACCGAAGCCAACGGGGTGTTCGTCGCCCTGCCGGCATCGCTCGCCGCGGCGCTCGAGCAGCGTGGCTGGCACTTTTATCGCTTCGTCGGCGAAAACGGCTACCGCCTCATGTGCTCCTGGGCCACGCGTCCTGAAGAAGTCGCCGCGTTCCTCCGCGACGTCCAACTCGCGAGCAAAGCGAGTTAGCCAAAAGGAGTCGGCAGAAAGCCGGCGCCGCGGTCACGCGGCGAGCGGGATGCGGGAGCGATCGCCGGGTTCCGGCGCCAGCTCGGTCGGCGCGGCCTTGCCGCCGAGAAGCTGGGTCAGCTCCAGCCGGAGTTGCCCGGCTTCCTCATTGAGGGCGTGCGCCGACGACGCCGTCTCCTGGGCGGACGCGGCATTCGACTGCGTCAGCTGGTCGATCTGCGACATCGCATTCACCGCTTGTTGCAGTCCCACCGCCTGCTCCGACGAGGCCTCCGCGATCTGGCCGATCAGGGCATCGACCTTCCGTGTGTTCTCCAGGACATCGGTCAGGGAGCGCCCCACCCGCTCCGCCAGTTCGGCGCTCCGCCCACTCTTCTCGGCGGCGTGCTCGATCTTGCCGGCGGTTTCCCGCGCGGCATGGGCCGAACGCTGCGCCAACGCGCGCACCTCCTCGGCCACCACGGCAAACCCCGCCCCCGCTTCCCCCGCCCGCGCGGCTTCGATGGCCGCGTTGAGCGCGAGCAGATTGGTCTGAAACGCGATCTCGTCGATCGACTTGATGATCTTGGTGATGTTGCCGGCCGCCGCCACGCTTTCATGCATCGCGGCCTGCAATTCGCCGATCTCGCCGGAACTGGCTTCCGCGACCCCGCGACTGGCGTGCGACGCCTCGCGGGCCTGCTGTGCGCGCTGCGCGTTGTCCTTCACCTGCGCGCTCACCTGCATCAGCGCACTGCTGCTCGCCTCCGCGGCGGCCGCCTGTTCGGAACAGGTGGACGCCACGCTCGCGCTCGAACTCGAGACCTGGTTCGCCGCGCTGGCCACGACCAGCGTGCGGTCCTGCATCCTGCGGGTGAGATCCCGCAGATGAATCACCACCGCGCGGCTCGTTCGCCAGCCGAAGAAGATCCCCAGCGCGACGCCCAGGATCGTGCCGGCGGCCATCAGGTTTCGCAGCTGGTCGCGCTCCCGCTCCAGTTCCTGCAGGTCGGCCTCCACCACCTGGTGGGCCGCCGTGGCCAGGGCTGCGAAGAGACGGTCGAACTCCGCGGTGAGCTGCCGATCGGCTCCCGCGACCACCTGGTCCGCGTGCTGGGACGTCGCGGCGTCGCCGCTCACGAACAGGCCGAGCCCCTCGTCGTAACGTTCGTTCAACGTGCCGAGCGCGGTCTGGAGCGACTGCGCCTGCCCGCGGAAATCGCCCAAGACCTGGACCCCACCACGGAGGGCCACCAGTTCCCTCTCGACCACGGCCCGCTGGGCCTTGAACGCCGTCAGGTGTTTCTCGTAACCCGCCCCCGTGTGACCCCGCAGTAGAATATTCTTCCATTCCTGCACCTGGGTCTTGAACGCGTTTTGGACGCGTCCCGCCGCATCCACCACTTCCCGCGCCTTGTTCCCGTGCTCGGCGATCCGGATTGCCCGTGCGACGACCCGCGTCTGAGCGAAGATTCCGATCGCGCCGCCCACCAAGGGGATGGCGGCCACGATGCCGAAGGCCAGGAGGAGGTGTTTTTGAAGAGTCATGATAAGTCCGCGGTGAAGCGGAATCGCAGCAAACAGCGCTTGTCATCGGCACGCGGACGCGCCGCTACAGCCGGTCCCCTGCATCATTAGAAGGACGGAGCTGCCCCCCCCGGTGACGCTACTCAACCCTCCCGAAGATCGCAGGATGCCAGTGACTTACATCCAGGGAGTTTCCCTCAGCCCCCAGTCTCTGGGGCTCGGCCGTAGCGCCGGCTTCAGCCGGTTTCAGCCTTTCAGCCCTTCAGCCTTTCCCAAGGCCCTACCTCAGCTGCAGCGTGTCGCTTCCGTACTCCAGGCCCAGCGAGGGCACGAGCACGGCCTTGCGATTGCCATCCTTGTGCACCTGGCCGGCCCGCCAGGCGTCGTAACCCGTCGCCTGCGCCGCCGCGAGAACGGCTTCGGCGTCCTTGGGGCTGACAAACGCGGCAAAGCCCACCCCCATGTTGAAGGTGGCATAGGCCTCGCGCAGGTCGATCGGACCGGCCTCCATCATGAACTGGAACAGGGCCGGCGCCTGCCGCGGGGTCGTGATTTCGTACACGAATGCCTCGTCGAGCCGCATCAGCTTCCGCCACCCGTGGCCGGTGACGTGCGCCACGTAATTGAGTTTGATTCCGCGGCGCTGGCATTCGCGCACGAACGCGACGTAGATGACCGACGGGGCCAGCAGCGCTTCGCCGTAGGTGCGCGCATCGCCATGGCCAATGGGGGTCTGGTACCCTTGATCAAGGTTGTCCGCCAGGTGCCGGCAGAGCGACAGCCCGTTCGTCTGCACCCCGGAACTGGCGAGGAAGATGATCGCGTCGCCCTCGCGCACGTCGCCGACGATTCGCAGCTCCTTGGGGCTGATCCTGCCCACCGCCGAGCCGGCAAGCACGATCGCCTCGGGCTGCACCACGCCGCGGAGGGTCGGCGTTTCACCGCCCCCCCAGACGGCCCCCGCCGTGCGGCATCCTTCCGCGAACCCGTCGACGAGCGCCTGCGTGCGGACCGGATCGGCGAACCATGCGGATTCGCCCACCGCCGCATGCATGGCCACCGAGATCGGCAGCGCGCCGCAGGTGACGAGATCGTTGACCATCGTGGCCACCGTATCGATCGCCACTTCGCGATAAAAACACTTCCCGGTCTGCACGTACACGGCGTCGGCCACGAGGTTCTTCGTGCCGAGACCCTCCTCGACGTGCGCGAGAAAATGGTCCGCCGCCTCGATGAGATACGCGCTTTCACCGCGCGTCGCCGCCGGCTCCGTATAGCCGTGGCTGCCGAGCACCCCCGCGGTGGTGCGGGCGGCCTTCTGGCAGGCGCGCTTGAACGCATCGAGCTGATCGTAACGAACGCCGGAGGACTCGTAGGAAAGGGACATTTCAGTAGGCGCGACCGTCGTTCTTCTCGTAGTAGTTCACGTAAGCCTGGTTGACCACGCGGTAACCGCCGGGCGTCGGATACTTGCCGGTGAAGTACCAGTCACCGGGGTGGTTCGGCACCGCCGCATGCAGGTTTTCGATGGTCTGGAAGATGATCTCGATCTCACCCTGCCATTCGATGCCCGTGGGACGCACGCGCTCGACGATCTTCCGGGAAATTTCCTCCGGCGTGAACGGCTCGTACAACCGGCGCACATGGTTGACGGTGCCCTTCCGCGTCACTTCGTCGACGCACGCGTGGTAGACCTCCTCCAGGAGGCTGCTCTGGCCGCGCTCACGGAGCAGCTCCACCGCCGCCTCAAAGGCCACGAATTTGCCGATCTCCGACATGTCGATGCCATAACAGTCCGGATAGCGAATCTGGGGGGCCGTCGACACAATCACGATCTTGCGCGGGTTCAGCCGCGCCAGGATGCGCAGGATCGACTTGCGCAGGGTCGTGCCGCGCACGATCGAGTCGTCGACACAGACCAGGTTGTCGCCGGGCCGCACCGAGCCGTAGGTGATGTCGTAGACGTGGCTGGCCAGCTGGTTGCGGAGACTTTCCTGACCGATGAAGGTGCGCAGCTTGATGTCCTTGCTCACCACCTTCTCCCCGCGGGGCCAGTTGCGCAGCACCAGCTCATCGAGCAGCGCCTCCGTCAATTCGCCCTTCCGCGTGGCCTCGAGAATCGCCTGTTTCACCTCATCCCGCCGCTGTTCGCGCAGCGCCGACATCAGTCCGTAGTAGGCGACCTCCGCGGTGTTCGGGATGAAATTGAAGACGGTGTTCGCCCAGTCGTGGTTGATGGACTTGAGCACCTGCTTCGCCAGCCCGGCGCCCAGGGCTTTCCGCTCCTGGTAGATCTCGACGTCGTTGCCGCGCGAAAAATAGATCCGCTCGAAGGAGCAGGAGGCGCGCGGCATCGGCGCCGTGAAGGGTGCCACGGTGACGGCGCCCTTTTTCTTCACCACGACGACGTTGCCCGGCGGCACTTCCTTCACCTGGTCCACCGTGACGTCGAAGACCGTCATCAGCGGCGCGCGCTCGGAGGCGAACGCGATGACCTCGTCGTTCTGGAAATAAAACGCCGGCCGGATGCCGGAAGGATCGCGCGCCACAAAGGCGTCGCCGTTGCCCACGAGGCCCGCGATGGCATACCCGCCGTCCCATTTCGTCGAGGCCCGCGTGATGACCCGCGTCAGGTCCAGGTCTTCGCTGATGCGCCGCGAGATTTCCTCGCCCGCGAGGCCACGGGTGCGCAGGAACCGATAGATATCCTCATGTTCCTCATCGAGGAAGAACCCCACCTTTTCCAGCACCGCCTGCGTGTCGGAGGCGAAGATCGGATGCTGGCCGATCGCGATCAGGCTGGCATTGAGATCGCGGGTGTTGGTCAGGTTGAAGTTGCCGCAAAGCGCGAGGTTGCGGGTGGGCCAGGAGCTGCGCCGAAAATAGGGATGGCACGCATGCACGCCGTACCCGCCGCTGGTGCCGTACCGCAGGTGCCCGAGGTACACCTCGGCGCCGAAATTGAAATGGCGCTTCACCGTATCGGCGAACTCGGGATGGATGTCGCCGCGGGTGACGAGCTCCTTGTATTCGGCCAGCAGCTGGCCGAAGACCTTGTCGAGCGGGTTGGGCTCGGTGTTCCGCTCGCGGAACATGTACGGTTCGCCCGGGGGCATGTCCAACTTCACACACGCCACGCCGGCGCCGTCCTGGCCGCGGTTATGCTGTTTCTCCATCAGGAGGAACAGCTGGGTGAAACCCCAGAGCGGATTGCCGTACTTCTCCTGGTAATGGCTCAGCGGCTTGAGGAGCCGGACCAACGCGATGCCGCATTCGTGCGTGAGTAGGGAATCGCGCCGTTCGCTGGCGTCGTGCTCCGGAAGATGCTCGATCATGGATGAGGGCCGCAGGACAAAACCTTCCGCCCGGCACCCTGCAACCCCGCGCCGGGGTTTTCCGGGCGGTATCGCGGGAGGCGGGACAGGTGGATCATCGCGGAAAGTGCCGTGAAGCGTGGCAAAAGCGCGATTTCGAAGCCCCTCCGGCCAGCGGTCAACGGCGAAAGCCGTCAGCGGCGAAAGGGAGGGTGAAAGTGCGGTAAAGTGCCGCCCTTGCCGCTCATGACGGGGGAGGACGGCACTTTCACTTCCCCTCCCCGCCCCTTTCACTTTCACTCTCCCTTTCACTCTCCCTTCTCCCATGTTGATCCTGCGCGGCTCACCTGCCTTTTCCCCGTTTCGCCTGCAAAAACTGCTGTCGGACCTCGCCGCGGCCGGCGTCGTGGCACGGGCGGTCAGGGCGGACTACGTCCACCTGGTCGACCTGTCGCAGGCGCTGGACCCCGCAAAACGCGCGATCCTCGAGCAGATCCTCACCTACGGCCCCGCGCGTGACTCGGCGGAGGTCAAGGGGTTGGTGCGCGTCGTCACCCCGCGGCCCGGCACGATCTCCCCCTGGTCATCGAAGGCGACCGACATCGCCCACATCTGCGGGCTCGGCGAGGTGAGCCGGATCGAGCGCGCCGTGGCCTGGACCATCGACGTGGGCGGCAGCGACCTTTCCGCGGCGCAACACCAGGCGCTCGCCGCCAGGCTGCACGACCGGATGACGCAGGTGGTCTTCGAAACGGTCGACGCCGCGGCGGTCCTCTTCGAACACCATTCGCCGCGGCCGATGACGTCCGTTCCCGTGCTCACGCGCGGCCGCGACGCGCTGGTCGACGCCAACCGCTCGCTCGGGCTGGCACTGGCGGACGACGAGATCGATTACCTCGTGAAGGCGTTCCAGGGCCTGCAGCGCGATCCCAACGACATCGAGCTCATGATGTTCGCGCAGGCCAATTCGGAGCACTGCCGGCACAAGATCTTCAACGCCACGTGGGACATCGACGGCCAGCGGCAGGACCGGTCGCTGTTCCAGATGATCAAGAACACCTTTCAGCTCCACAGCGCCGGCATCCTGTCCGCCTACAAGGATAACGCCGCCGTCCTGGCGGGCACCAAGGGAGGACGCTTTTTTGTGGATCCCAGGACGCAGGAGTACGGCGCGCACGAGGAGGACATCCACATTTTGTGCAAGGTGGAGACGCACAACCATCCGACCGCGATCTCCCCCTTTCCGGGCGCCGCCACCGGTTCGGGCGGGGAAATCCGCGACGAAGGCGCCACCGGCCGCGGCGCGAAGCCGAAGGCGGGGCTGACGGGTTTCACCGTCTCCAACCTGCGCCTCCCGGGCGCCGTCCAGCCGTGGGAAAAGGATTACGGCAAACCCAACCGGATCGTTTCCGCCCTCGACATCATGCTCGAGGGCCCGCTGGGCGGTGCGGCGTTCAACAACGAATTCGGCCGGCCCAACATCAACGGCTACTTCCGCACCTTCGAGGCGGAAGTGCCGGCGGTCTCGGGTGAAGGCACCGAGCTGCGCGGCTATCACAAGCCGATCATGCTGGCGGGCGGCCTCGGCAACATCCGCGCCGGCCATGTGCAAAAGGGCGCGATCCGCCCCGGCGACAAGCTGATCGTGCTCGGCGGTCCCGCCATGCTCATCGGCCTCGGCGGCGGCGCGGCAAGCTCGATGGCGAGCGGCCACGGCCACGAGGACCTCGACTTCGCCAGCGTGCAGCGCGACAACGCCGAAATGGAACGGCGGTGCCAGGAGGTGATCGACCGCTGCTGGGCCCTGGGCGACGAGAATCCCATCGCCTTCATCCACGACGTCGGCGCCGGCGGCCTCTCCAACGCCCTGCCGGAGCTGGTCAACGACGGCGGCCGCGGCGGGCGTTTCGACCTGCGCCGGATTCCGAACGACGAACCGGGCATGACGCCGCTGGAGATCTGGTGCAACGAGTCGCAGGAACGCTACGTCCTGGCCGTGCCGGCCGATCGGGTGGAAACGTTCACCGCCCTTTGCGCGCGTGAGCGCTGCCCGTTTGCCATCGTCGGCGAGGCGACCGAGGACAAGCGCCTCGTCGTCGAGGACCCCCATTTCCGGAACACGCCGATCGACATGCCGCTGGAGGTCCTCCTCGGCAAGCCGCCGCGCATGCATCGCCAGGAACGCACGCTGCCCCGCCCCACCCGTCCGCTGGACCTCTCGGGACTGGTCAGTCGCGACGCCGCGTGCGCGCCCGAGGCCACCTTCGGCGCCCTGCGCGAAGCGATCCGCCGCGTCCTCGTGCACCCCACGGTCGCGGACAAGACGTTCCTGATTTCCATTGGCGACCGAACCCTCGGCGGCCTCATCTGCCGCGACCAGATGGTCGGGCCCTGGCAGGTGCCCGTGGCCGATTGCGCCGTCACCGCCGCCACCTACGACGTCTACACGGGCGAGGCGATGGCCATGGGCGAACGCACGCCGGTCGCCCTCACCCACGCCGCCGCCTCCGCGCGACTGGCCGTCGCGGAAGCCCTCACCAACCTGGCCGCCGCCCAGATCGGCGACCTGGGGAAGGTGAACCTCTCCGCCAACTGGATGGCCGCCCCGGCGGTGGCGGGCGACGCCGCGGACCTCTACGCCGCGGTGCGCGCCGTCGGCATGGAGCTGTGTCCGCAGCTCGGGATCACGATCCCGGTCGGCAAGGACTCCATGAGCATGAGCACGGTCTGGCAGGACGGCGGCGCGCAGAAGCGCATGACCGCGCCGGTCTCGCTGATCGTGTCCGCATTCGCGTCGTGCGCCGACGTCCGCCTCACCGTCACGCCCCAGCTCAGTTCGACCGCCCCGCTGGCCGGCGCCCCGGCGACCACCCTGCTCCTCATCGACCTGGGCCGCGGCCGGAATCGGCTCGGCGGCTCCATCCTGGCGCAGGTCTGCGCGCAGATCGGCCAGGAAACGCCGGACCTGGAAAATGCCGCCGACCTCAAGGCTTTCTGGAACGTCATCCAGCAGCTCGGCCGCGAACAGAAGCTCCTCGCCTACCACGACCGCGCGGACGGCGGCCTGCTGGCCACCGTCGTCGAGATGGCGTTTGCGGGCAATGTCGGCGTCGACCTCCTCGTGCCGACGCCCGGCGTGGATCCCAAGCGGATGGAGCGGGCGGGCGGCGACGTCCTGAGCGCGTTGTTCGCGGAGGAACTCGGCGCCGTGATCCAGGTGCGTGACACGGACCTCGACCAGGTGCTGCAGACGCTCGACGCGCACGGGCTCGGCGACTGCACCCACCGCATCGGCACGCTCAATCCGGCCCATGCCTTGCGCGTGAAGCTCTGGGGCGCGGTGGTGTACGAGGAGTCGTTGTCGGCCCTGCGCGGGATCTGGTCCGACGTGACCCGCCGCATTTCGCTGCTGCGCGACAATCCGGTGTGCGCCGAGCAGGAGTATCAGTTGAAGCAGGACGTGACGAATCCCGGCATCCGCCCCGTGCTGACGTTCAACGTGGCGAAGACGGCCGATGACCTCGCCGTCCGGCGCCGCGCCGACGCCCGGCCCTCCGTCGCGATCCTGCGCGAGCAGGGCGTCAACGGGGAGGTCGAGATGGCCGCCGCGTTCACCCGCGCCGGATTCCGGGCGGTCGACGTGCACATGACGGACATCCTCTCCGGCCGCGTCTCCCTGCGGGACTTCCGCGGCCTCGCCGCCTGCGGCGGCTTCAGCTACGGCGACGTGCTGGGCGCGGGCGAGGGCTGGGCCAAGAGCATCCTGTTCAACGAGCGGGCGCGCGCCGAGTTCGCGGCGTTCTTTGCCCGCGAGGACGCGTTCGCGCTCGGGGTGTGCAATGGCTGCCAGATGATGAGCAACCTGCACGCAATCATCCCGGGCGCCGAGCTCTGGCCGCACTTCGTGCAGAACAAGTCGGAGCGGTACGAGGCCCGCTTCGTCTCCTTGAAGATCGAACCCAGCCCGAGCCTGTTCTTCCGCGGCATGGAAGGCTCCGTGATTCCGATCGCGGTCGCGCACGGCGAAGGTTACGCCGAGTTCGCGGACGCGGCGGCGGCACAGCGGTGCAATGCGTCGGGCCTGGTGGCCGGCCGCTTCGTGGACAACCATCACCAGCCGACGGAACACTATCCGCTGAATCCCAACGGCTCGCCCTTCGGCATCACCGCTCTCACGAGCACCACCGGCCGCGCCTTGATCCTGATGCCCCACCCGGAGCGGGTTTTCCGGTCGGTCGCCATGAGCTGGCACCCCGCCGAATGGGGCGAAGACTCACCCTGGATGCAGCTCTTCTACAACGCCCGCGCGTGGGGCGGGTGACGGGAAAATCTGAAACGCCGAAAGACTGAAAAGCTGAAAGCGGCGGGGTTCGGAGACCCCGCCCTACATGTAGGGCGGGATCTCCGAATCCCGCCGCTGCCCGTGCCAGATGATTTCAGCGTTTCAGCTTTTCAGCTTTTCAGCGTTTCAGCTTTTCACCCGCCTCACCCCCAGACCTTGAAGTCTTTCAGGATCGAGTCGCCGACGAATTCGCGCAGAATCGAGTTGTCGGGCACCCACTCGGTCATGATCGGCGAGAACCACTCGAGGAAGGTCAGCAGCCGGCGCGCCTCCAGGTAGGCGGGCGTGCCGGGCTCCACGAGCCGCAGCAGCGGCTCCGCGATCGGCCGCAGCACGGAGAGTTCGTAAGCCAGCGCCGAGTTGAACATCACCTGCGCGTTCTCCTGGTGCGGGAAGATGTGCAGCTTCTCGCCGCGGCGAACGGAGTCCCAGCGGTTGATGGTGTCCGACGCCGTATACCCGCGATCGCGCGCATCCCGGACGATCCGCCGGATCAGCCGGCAATCCGTCGTCGAGATCCGGTTGTGCCGGTCCAGGTTCAGCTGCGTCAGCGCCGACGCATAGATCTGGAACGACTGCGCCGCCAGCGCGGGCGGGATCAAGCGAGGATTGAGACCGTGGATCCCCTCCAGAATGATGAGCTGGCCCGGATGCAGCTTCACGGCCTCACCCGGCAGCTGCCGTCCTTCATGGAAGCTGTACCTCGGAAGCTGAACCTCCTCACCCCGCAGCAGCCGTTCCAGATGATCTCCCAGCTGCGCCAGCCGCAGGGCATCGATCGTCTCGTAGTCGTAGTCCCCGTTCGCATCCCGGGGCGTTTCCGCGCGGTCGACGAAATAGTTGTCGAGTTCCAGCGCAAAGGGGGAGAGCCCCAGCGTGAGCAGCTGGACCGCCAGGCGGCGGGAGAACGTGGTCTTGCCGGAAGAGGACGGCCCCGAGATGAGCACGAGTTTCGCCTGGTCGCCGCGCTGCGCGATGCGGCCGGCGATATCCGCGATGGTCTGCTCATGCAACGCCTCCGAGACCAGGATGAGCTCCCGGCTGCGGCCCGCCTTGATCGCATCGTTGAGGGCACCCACGCTGCCGATGCCCAAACGGTCGAGCCACGCCCCGTGCTGCTGGAACGTGGCCAGGAGCTTGGGACTGCTGCCGATCGGCGTCAGGGTGTCCGGGGCATGCTGGCGCGGATAGCGGAGCACGAACCCGTCGGCCAGGAGGGTGAGGTCGAAGACTTTCAGATACCGCGTCGACGGCAGCATGTAGCCATGCCGGTCGTCGGTGCATCCGCCAAGCTGGTACATCGTGACCGTCGGCTTCCGCCGGTGCTTCAACAGGCGCACTTTGTCGGCATGGTGCTGCGCCTCGAACCGGGCGATCGCCTCCTCCACCGGCAGTTCGCGACGGACGATGGGCAGGTTCGCCGCCACCATCTCACGCATCTCCCCTTCCAGCGCGGTCAGCTCCTCCGCCCGCAACGGATCGCGTCCGCGCACCACGCAGAAGTAACCGCCCGAGGTGAGCGAATGTTCGATATGCAGGGTGGCCGCCGGATGCCGCTTCATGAACGCGGCCTCCAGCAGGAAGGTCAGCGACCGGCGGTAGATGCGCGCGCCGTCCGTGTCGGCCAGCGTCAGCAGCCGCACTTTCCCCTCGATCTCCACCGTCCGGCTCAGTTCGCACAGTTCGCCGTTCACCACCGCCGCCATGATGGGCACCGGATGCGTGTCGAGCACCGGCTGGAGGATCTGCTCGACGGTGGCCCCGCGGGGGCCTCGCAGGACGCGACCATCGGGGAGATGGAGATCGACGAAGGGCTGGGGGGAGACGAATTCGCTCATGACGGGATCCTGCCGCCTTGATCGTCCCAAATGCGGGCGGGGTACAGTGCGAAAAGTGCGCATCGATTGCCGAAGAGATGCGGGCGGGGCGCCCCCCGGGCCCCCCCCCCCCCCCCCCGCGCCCCCGGCCGGCCCCCCCCCCCCC
>JAEWKR010000093.1 GCA_023457715.1 Verrucomicrobiota bacterium | reverse complement strand
GAGATATGACCAAAAGTTGTGGACGGGCAGGGCTGGGTAGCAGCTGAGGAAGCAGGTTTTTAAGCAGCTTTCTCGGCGACGCCGTCAACGAAACGGACGCCCTCGATCAGCAGATGGATTTGCTCATGGCCGTTGAGGCGGCGCCAGCCTTTTTCGCACTCGACGCCGAGCTTGTACATCATCGCCAGGGTGGCGTTGCGACTGCCGGATCCTTTGGTCTGGCGCGCGCGGTGCCGGATCGTGGCGAAGCTCGATTCGATCGGATTGGTCGTCCGCAAGTGGCGCCAATGCTCGGCCGGGAAGCTATAGAAGGTCATCAGCAGGCCTCGGTCCTTCTTCAAGCAGGCGCATGCCTTGTCTTGCTTCGCACCATACACGTCGAGGAACAGATCAAAAGCCTCTTCCGCCTCCTTCTTCGTCTCCGCCATCCAGATCGCCTGGAGTCGCTCCTTGGCTTCGGGCTGCAACTTCTTCGGCATTTTATCGAGCACGTTCGCCATCTTGTGCACCCAGCACCGCTGCTTCTGACACGACGGCCAGACCTGCTCCAAAGCCGGCCAGAAGCCCAGCGCGCCGTCGGCGACTGCGACCTTCGGCGGCTCGCTGATCCCACGTGCCTTGATGTCGCGCAGTACCCCGAGCCAAGACTGTTCGCTTTCTCGTTCTCCATCGGCGAGCGCCACCAGTTCCTTCGTGCCGTCGGCCCTCGCGCCGACGATCACCAGCAAGCACGGGCGCTCATCCGTCAGCCGCACGTTGCAGTAGATGCCATCCGCCCAGAGATACACGAAGGCTTCCCCGGACAGATCCCGCTTCAGCCAACGCTGGTAGTCGTCCTGCCAGGTTTCGATCAAACGCACGACCGTCGCAGATGACAGCCCCGCGGCGTTCGCGCCCAGCAGCGGCGCCAACGCGTCCGGCATCGCCGACGTCGACACACCCTTCAGGTAGAGGATCGGAATCAGGTTCTCCAAGCTCGGCGTCCGTCGCAAATAGCGCGGCAAAATCTGACTCGTGAACCGCTCGCCTTCGCGCCGGTCGTTAACGCGGGGCGCCTCCACCTCGATGTTTCCGAGGCCGGTCTGGATCGTGCGCGCCGGCAAACGGCCGTTACGCACGACAAGCCGCCGACCGTCAGCCGCGCGCATGCCCTTGTGTTGATTGATGTAGTTCTCGACCTCGGCGTCCAGGGCCGAGATCAGCAGCCGGCGGGCGCCGTCACGCAGCACTCTCTCCAGCTCCGATTGGCAAATGGCCGTTGTAAACTGACCGTCGTCTTGGTGGATTCCTTCTGGCGGGTTCGGGATGGGCATTCTGGTTGTGGTTTCGCATCCCCCAGGCTGCTCACCCGGCCCGCCATCCACAACTTTCGGTTATTTCTCGCTCGGCTCTGATTGGGCCTCTGTGACCTCTGTGGCAAAATCGGTATTCAGGTCCGATGTTGGACGTTGGATGTTGGATGTTGGACGTTGGATGTTGGACGTTCAGGTTTCGACCTGCCCTCCCGTCCATCGAATCGCTGGCGCTCTTCGCTACATCGGAGCGTTTCCCCCCATCGAATCGCTGGCGCTCTTCGCTACATTCTGGTAGCCGCCCATCGGTTCGATGTTCGATGTTCGACGTTCGATGTTCAGTGTCCGATGTTCAGTGTCCGATGTTCGATGTTCGACGTCCGCATTCCCACTTCCCATGCCGAACGCCCTCGCCCACGAGAAATCACCCTACTTGCTGCAGCACGCCGGGAATCCGGTCGACTGGCTGCCTTGGGGTGAGGCGGCGTTTGCCCGCGCGCGTGCCGAGGGGAAGCCGTTGTTTCTGAGCATCGGCTATTCGACCTGCCACTGGTGCCATGTCATGGCCCACGAGTGCTTCGAGGATGCGGCCGTCGCCGAGTCCCTCAACCGGCACTTCGTTCCCGTGAAGGTCGATCGCGAGGAGCGGCCCGACGTCGACCGGGTGTACATGACCTATGTGCAGGCGGTTTCCGGGCACGGCGGCTGGCCGCTCAACGTTTTCCTCACGCCGGATTTGAAGCCCTTCTACGGCGGCACGTACTTTCCGCCGGACGATCGCGAAGGCCGCCCGGGGCTGCGTTCGCTGCTCCAGGCCATCGCGCAGGGCTGGGCCACCAATCGCGAGCAGCTCGTCGGTGAAGCCGAACGGGTGATCGGTCTGCTCCGCGAACACTTTGCCGGCGGCGCGGGCGCTGCCGCCAATGCCGCCGCGTCCGGACAGGCGCCGGCCTCCCTCGTCGAAGCTGCGGGCCAGGCCTTTGAACGCGGGTTTCAACACTTTTACGAAGCCTTCGATCCGACCCACGCCGGGTTTGGCGGGGCGCCAAAATTTCCCCGGGCCTCCAATCTGAACTTCCTCTTCCGGGTCGCCGCACTCCAGGGACCGACCAGCGAACTGGGCGCGGAAGCCATCAAGATGGCGGCGGCCACGCTGGAGGCGATGACGCGGGGAGGACTTCACGATCACGTGGGCGGCGGGTTTCACCGCTACTCCGTCGATGATCGTTGGTTCCTGCCGCACTTCGAGAAGATGCTCTACGACCAGGCGCAGATCGCCCTGAACTGCCTCGACGCCCGCCAGGCCACGGGGGACGAAAGGTTCGCCTGGGTCGCCCGCGACATCTTCGCTTATGTGGATCGGGACCTCACGAGTCCCGAGGGCGCGTTCTACACGGCGGAGGATGCGGACAGCCCCCGCGCGCCCGGGTCGAACGAGTCGGCGGAGGGCGCATTCTACGTCTGGACGCACGAGGAGTTTTCCGCCGCCGCAACGGAGGACGGACCCTTGTTGTCGGCGCATTTCGGCGTCGCCGTCGACGGCAATGTGCCGGCCCAGGTCGATCCCCACGGCGAGTTCAAGGGGCGCAACGTCCTCGCCCAGCGCCGTCCGCTGGTCGAGACCGCCGAGGCGCTGGGGCTCTCTCCGGAAGCCGCGAGTGACCGCGTGCTGCGCGGTCTGGAGCGTCTTCGCGCGGCCCGGGCGGCGCGCCCGCGGCCATCGCGCGACGACAAGGTGCTGACCGCAAACAACGCCCTCATGATTTCGGCGCTTGCGCGTGCGCATCAGGTGCTTGGCGCCACGGCGACCGAGGACTTCCTCTCCCGGGGCCGCCGGGCGGCGGCTTTCCTGGAGCGCGAACTCTACGACGCGGAGCGGGGCGTCCTCTATCGGGTGTGGCGCGGCACGCGCGGAGCGATCGAAGCCTTCGCGGAGGACTATGCCTTCCTGATCCAGGGGTTGCTGGACCTGTACGAGGCGTCGTTCGAAGTCCGCTGGCTGCGTTGGGCCGAAGCCCTGCAGGCGGCCATGGACGAGCGGTTTCTTGATGCGGCGAGCGGAGGCTATTTCAACTCCGCGGCCGGGGACGCGAGCGTGATCCTGCGGCTGAAGGAGGATTACGACGGGGCGGAGCCGGCGCCGGGCAGCGTGGCGGCGATGAACCTGTTTCGCCTCGCCGCGATGCTCCACCGTCCCGATCTGCGCGAGCGGGGTCGGGCCGTGATCGAGTCGCTGCGCCCCCAGTGGGAACGCGCCCCGCATGCCCTGCCCCAGCTGCTCTGTGCCGTCGAACTTGCCCTCGAGCCGCCCCGGCATGCGGTGATCGCCGGGGACCCCGCCAGCCCCGATTTCCAGGCGCTCGTGGCGGTGTTGCACGAACAGATCGGCCCCCGCCGCATCCTGCTGGCGGCCGATGGCGCCGAGGCGCAGCAGTGGCTGGCCGGCCGCGCCCCGTGGCTGGCGGAGATGCGGCCCCTCGACGGCCGGGCCACCGTGTATCTTTGCGAAGAGTATGCCTGCCATGCCCCCGTGTCCGACGCGGGCGCGCTGCGGGAACGGCTCCAGCGGACCCGGTAACCCAGGCCCTCGCCGCGCCTGGTCTGGTCCCGGGGTCGCCGCCACCTGCCGACGACGCCGCGCGCGGATCCCGGCGGCCGCCGTTTCCGGTTGCATGCGGGTGCGGAAAACGGCACTACAGGATGCACCCTCCGCCCCTCCCTGATACCCGATCGTGAAGATCCTTGCTGTTGAAGATGATGCCGTAGCCCGCGCCATTCTGCGCCAGGCTCTGCGTCGCCTCGGGCACGACGTGATTGAGGCGGCGGACGGTATCGAAGCCTGGGCGGCGCTCCAGCAGGATTCCGCGCGTGTCGTGGTCAGCGATTGGATGATGCCCAACTCCGACGGGCTGGAGCTGTGCCACAAGATCCGCCACCGGGCCGGCGCCGAGTACATTTACTTTATCCTGCTCACCGGTCGGGAATCGACCACGGAGAACCAGAAGGAGGCGGCGGACGCGGGGGTGGACGACTTTCTCACCAAGCCCCTCGACTTTGCCGAACTGTGGATGCGCCTGCGCGTGGCCGAGCGCATCCTGCGTTACACGACCCAGGTGCGTCAGCTCGAGCAGATGCTCCCGATCTGCTCGTATTGTAAGAAGATTCGCGACGACCGTAATTACTGGCAGCAGATCGAAGGTTACATCAGCGAACGCACCGGCAGCGACTTCAGTCACTCCGTGTGCCCGGATTGTTACACCAACGTGGTGATTCCGGAGTTGGACAAGATTCGCGCCGAATACGACGGCCCCCGGCCCCCTCCGTCCATTGAGCGAAAGAATTGAGCGGTTGGAGGAGAAGATCGCCTACCTCGAGCGGCACGTGACCGAGCAGGACAAGGCGATGCTGGAGCTGGCGGAAGCGCTCGAAAAGCTCCGCCGCGAACTCGGCCGCCTCCGGGACCAGCGCGCCGCCCCCGGCGAAACCGGCAACCCCGAGGACGAGCGACCGCCGCACTATTGAGGATTTGAGATTTGAAATTTGAGATTTGAGATCGATCTCAAATCTCAAATCTCAAATTTCAAATTTCAAATCCTCTAGAACGCCGCCGTCACCTCGTTCTGGTGGGCGGGTTGAAGTGTCAGCGTGCCCAGACCGACGCTTTCGTGTTCGTCATTTTTCAGCAGCTTGAATTTCACCGGGCCGGCGGCATCGTTGGTTTCCCAGCGCCATTTTCCGATCGAGACAAATTGCAGCGGAATGCCTTTGTCCCAGCTCAGGCCGGGTCCTTCGCCGCGAATGAAGAGCCGGTTCCCGATGCCGATGTAAGCGGTGACGATCAGTCGGGTGGCGCCATCCGAGCTCAGGACGCTTTCGACCGTGGGCGCGGGGCGACCTTCGAATTCCCCGAGGTCCAGACCGAGTCCCGGTTGGTCATCCTGCGCACGACGGCTGCGACCGCGGCCCCGGGTTGATTCAACCGGGGCAAGTGCGCTGGGGCCGCTGTCGTCTTCTTCGGGCGCGACGGGCTCATTGGCCGCGGCGGGTTCAGCGGGGGGCGGCGTGGGGGCCGCCGGTTCCGTCGGCTCCGGGTTCGGAGCAGCTGCTGCGGCCGGCTCCGGCGCACCGGCTTCCGCCTCGACCTGGGTCGCAGACGGCTCGCCCGCACTCGGGGTCTCAGCCGGCGCGGCCACCTCGGGCTTCGGCTCGGCCCGGTGCTTGCGCGAGCGTTTTGGCGCCGCCGCGACGGGCGCGACCGGCGGCGAATCGTCGCGCTGGCGCTCACCGTTCTGTTCCACAGGCGTCGCGTCGTCCCGCCGGAGCTCCCCGTCAGGTTCCGCCGCGACACCGGTGTCCGGCTCCGGGGCCGCGCCTGGCTCGGGCGTAGCGGGGAGCGCCAGCGAGACGACGCCCGCGGACGTGGCTTCGCTGCCGGCCTGAGGGTCGATCGAAGACGCGTTGGTCGGGGCGACGTCGTCGCTCGCCGTGGTCGGCATGGCCGCCGGTTCCAGGGGCGCCGACCAGGCAACCGAATCGGCCGGACCGGGGAGCGGAGTCCCCGGGCTACCAGCGGGGAACGGAGTCCCCTGACTACCGGGGAGGAGCGGTCCCTGATGAGCTTTGGCTGTCGCCTGCTCGATCCGCTCGACCAGCGCGGCCAGGCTGGTGGACGCGTCCCGAAGCTGTGTGAGCTGCTGATCGAAATGACGGGTGATGTCCGCAATGGCAGCGTCCTTGGCGGTTGCGAGCGCCGACAGTGCCTTGCCGCTTGCTTCCCCCACGCCGCGGCTGGCCTCGAGGCGCGCTTGGTTGAACGCCTGCTCGGCGGCCACCTGGGCTTTGCCGATGGCGCCCGCCGCGCCGAACGAAAGCTTGCCCAAGGCGTCGTTGGCCGCGGCGACGTGTCCCTGGGTGGCCGCTTCCAGCTTTCCCAACTCCGCCACCATGCGCGCAACCTTGTCGGCGGAGGTCTGGAGTCGTTCGGATTCGCCCGCGCGCAGGACTTCCAGCTCGCGTTCGAGTTCCTCGCGTTCCCCCTCGTTCGCGTTCGCGAGCTGCGCCTGAAATTCGGCGATCTTTTCCTGCAGCTTGTGCGGGAGCTGCTCGGCGTGCTTGAGATTCTTTTGCGCGATGTCTGCGATCTCGTGGAGTCCTCCCGCGGCAATGCTGATCTGTTCGGCGGACGAAGACACGGTGCGGGCCAGCGCTTCCAGGGCGCGCTGCCGGTCGTCGAGCGTCTCGTTCTTCTGCCGTTCATAGTAGGCCACCAGCGGCACGAGTCCGGCGATCGCGCCCGCAATGACGCAGCCCGCGATGGCGAGCGCGGTCAGTTCGGGCAGCGGATGCGGGCTGGACCGGGCGATCCACACCGCGGCCCCGATGAAAATCGCATCGGTAGCGAAGAAGATCCAGAGGGGCAGTTTCGGGGTCTGGCTGGAGGAAGGCATGACGACGAACGATTGAGCCGCGCGGCCGGTCCCACACCGGCTGTTCCGGAGGGTTTTTGCTCCCGCCCGTGCTGCGGCTCAAGGAGAAAGGCCGCAAAATCGCAGTTGTGAGGGGCCGCGCGGGTGAGCATCCTCCCACTGGCGCGATGAACTTCCCACATTTCCTGCGCATCGAGCGCGAGCAAGGCGATGGCTCGCATCACTACGTGGTGCACACGAACGATCCCCGCTTCTCCATGGAGCTGGCGCCCGACGCGACCGCGCCGGACAAGGTCGGCAAAGGGGTGATCAAGAAAGTCCACGTGCCCAATTCCTGGGCCGGCGACTACACCAAATATTCGAAGTTCATCAGCGCCGCGCAGGAGTTCTTCCGCCAGTCCTTCGACGAGCCCGCGCCCAAGAGCGAAACGCGGCGAATCTGCCGGTAACCCGCTGCGCGGGATTTCAGATTTCAAGTTTCCGATTTCAGATCACGACCCCGTGGGGCTCCCTGTAGCTCCGACCGCCAGCGAGTGGATCGAGATCTGAAATTTGAAATCTGAAATCTGAAATGCTGCGGAGCGGCTACCGCCTCAGCCACAACCGACCGCACAGCGCAAGGAGCAGGCCGATGCGCAAGGCGCCTTCGAACGTCAGCACGATGAGCACCCAGCGGAGTGGGACTCCGCGCCGCAGGAGATAGGCGATCGTCGTGATGGCCAGCAGGCCCAGGCCGTGGGCGCGCGTCAGCGGAATGCCGACGAGCAGCATGGCCCATGCGGCGTACGTCGCGATGCACGCGGTCCACACGAAGGCTTTCACCTCCCCGAGGCCGAGCGACCGCGGGTCCGCGCCGCGCGCGATCTGCTTAATCCCGAGGTAGCGCTCGCTCATGATGAGCTGCCAGACCTCGAACAGGAGGAAGAGCGGTGCGAAGTAGGGGAGCGAGCTCACTTGCCGCCGTACCATACGCCGCGACGCCAGTTGTGCCGGCGGAGCTGCTCGACAAGGGCGACGGGCATTTCGGGCAGGTCGCTCACGCCGCAGTTCGCCTCGGCCTGCGCCACGCTGCGGATGCCGGGAATCACGGTCGACACGGCGGGATGGGCCAGCACCCATTTGATTGCGGCTTGTGGCAGCGTGTAGCCGGAACCTTCAAGATCGCGGCGGATCTCGTCGGTGCGGGCCACGGCCCGGGCCAGCCGATCGCCCGCAAAATATTTCGCGCGGAAATCGTCGGGTGCGAAGACGGTCTCGGCGGTGAACTTCCCCGTGAGCACGCCCTCGTCGAAAACCACGCGGACGATGATGGCGACACCGTGGTCGCGGGCGACGTCGAGCAGCTCCGCCGCCGGCTCCTGCTCGAACAGGTTATAGATCACCTGCACCGCGTCGACCCAGCCTCCCCGCATGAGATCGATCACGCAGTTCTGGTCCTGCTCCGGCGTGGAAACACCAATCAACCCAAGCTTCCCCTCCTGTTGCAGCTGGCGAAGCACCTTGAAGGGCGTCGGATTGCGATTCCACGCCCGCGTCCACGTGTGCAGCTGCAGCAGGTCCAGTTTTTCGACGCCAAGATTGGCGCACCGCGTGGCGATGTTCCCGCGCAGGTACGCCTCCGGGTAGCGCTCGTCCGCCCGGCAGTAGGGGGAGGGCGGCCAGTGACCCGACGTCGGCGGCGTTTTGGTGGCGACGAACACCGCCTGGGGGTTGCCGGCCGCGCGCCGTTCGCGCAGAACCTGGCCGATCAGGCGCTCGGAACGTCCATCGCCGTACCCTGCCGCGGTGTCGATGAAGTTGCAGCCCAGGTCGAGCGCACGGTGCAGCGCGGCGAGGGAGGCGGTATCCGCCTGCGGGCCCCAGGCTCCACCGATCGCCCAGGCGCCGAAGCCGATTTCCGACACAGGAACGCCGCTCCGCCCAAACACCCGGGTTTTCATGGTCCTTGAAGCCAAGCGCGAACCGGCGCGCCGGCAAGCTCAGGGAGGAGCGTCGAGCGGCGGTCGTACGCGGCGCCGGCCGGGCTCAGCGATCCTTCCGGCGGTACCGCCGCTCTTCCATGTCGTCGCTGCTGTAGAACACCCGCACATCCTCGAGCGACGTCAGCAGCCAGGGCACGGAAAAGGCGGGCCCGTTCTTCGTGAACACAATGTCGTCCGCGATGTAGACGCACGAGTGCACGACAATCCCGCCCGGTTTCACGAAGAGGATCAGGTCGCCGAACTTGGGCTCGCCGGGCACGGGAAAGTAGTGCGAATCGAGTTCCCGGCCAACTTCCTTGATGTCGGCGAAGCGCTCATCCGCCTGGTCGTTGAAGAAGTTGAAGCTGGTCCAATGGCAGTCGTGTGCGGCATCGACCGCGCGATAGGAGGGAAGCGGGTACGTGTAGATCAGCTGCCGCGCGAAGCGCGGAATGAGGTGCACGATGTCGATCGAGCCGCCGCCGGGCCGGCGGGCCAGCGAATGCAGCAGTGGGCGCAGATCCTTGCTCCGCCCGCCGCGGCCCCAGTACTCGATGAGTTGCTCGATGTCGTCCTCCGCCGTGACCCTCAGGGTGGCGACCAGGCCGGACTTCCGCGCGAGGGCCTTGACCAGCCGGACCCGTGTGCCGGGATCCGGCGTGGCGGCGAGCACCAGCTGATCGTCGGAGAAGCAGGTGGCGACGCCGCGGGTGTAGCACAGCCGTCGCGTCAGCGCGATCACCTCCTCGGGAACCCCGGCGTTGTCGAGCCAGCCGTCGGCCAGGGACGAGCGCAGCCGGTAGGGGTTCTGGTGCATCACGTTCTCCGCGAATTCGGCCAGGACGGTGTAGATGGTAGACCGCGCCTGCGGGGTCAGCCCCAGCACGACCGACTCCGGCGGGCGCACGAGCAGAGAGGGGCCGGTGGGATCCTCCTGGGTGGCTGCGTCCAATGCGGCGGTCTCGGTGGCGCTCAACCCCGCGCGCTGCCAGAGAGCCGCGAGGCGGGCGCGATCGAAGTTCCGAAAGACCCAGGGCCGGGCGACGGGCTGGGTGTAGTCGGAGAGAATGAATTCCTCCGGCGGCTCGAGCAGGATCCGAGTCGTGTTGAGGACGCCCCAGCGTCCCGTCCGGGCGGTCGCCGCGGCGGCGTTCGTCGACGTCTTGCCACCCGCCGCGCCGCCCACGGGCCCGGTGGGCGCGTGTCGGGCGGGTCGCGCGGGGTCCTCCTGCCGCGCGGAGCGGGTCACCAGCAGGGCGACCACGGCCCACGGCAGCAGCAACACCACGGCGAGCAGCAGCAGCACGCGGCGCGAGAGATGAAAGGAAACGGTCCTGTCGCCAGGCATGGACCCGGTGGTACCCCCGTTGTGGCGGGGGGACAAGGCCAACCGCGGCGTAGAACTACGCCGCCTTTTGCGCGGCCTTGCGCCGACGGTAGTGGCGGAAACCGAGCAGCCCAAGGCAGCCGGACATCAGCATTGCACCGTAGGTGGACGGCTCGGGAGTGGGGCGAATTTCGTGATTGAACCACCCCTGGCTCGTGTCGGCTACCCAGGTGGTCGTGTTGCCCTGGCTGCCCTGCGGGTCGATGAAGGTGATCTGGCCGAGGTCCGGATTCGCCGCGCCGCCGTTGCCGCCCGTCGGATAATGATTCACGCCGCCCTGCGTCGTGTTGTTCACGGTGGTGTAGGCGTACCAGACCGTGCTGTTCATGGACTGATTCGCGGTCGTCATCCAGTTCACGACCTGGACCTTCGCGCCGTTCTGGATGTCCAGCGCGACCGAGCTGAGCACGGTCCCGGCGGAGTCGCCGAAATCGAGGATCGTGTCGCCGGTGATCACGATGGTGCCGACGTTCACGTTGGCACCGCCGAGGAACACGGTGAGCGGAGAGGCGTTGGTGCCGACGCTGCCGCCATTGAGCACCAGGGTCATGCCCGTGGCATTGATGGTGCCGTTGAAGGTGAGCGAATTCTGCCCGTTGACCTGGAGAATGCCGTTCGAGCCGTTGAGGGTGCCGCTGTTGAACACCGCGTTGCCCGTCACATTCACGGTGCCGCCTGCGGCAATCAGGAGTGACGTGCCGGCGGCGGCCGTGAAGTTGCCGGTGTTGAGCGTCGTCTGCTGCGCGTAGCTGCCGTTGCCGACCTGCATCGTGCCGGTGTTGAGGGAGACCACGCCCACCGAACCGGTCGTGCTCGCCGCCGTGCCGGCGAAGGTGAAGGTGCCGGAGCCGTTCTTGATCAGGGCCCCCGAGTTGTTGTTCATCGCGCCGCTGACGACGATGTTGCCGCTGTTGGCGGCACTGCCGACCGTGAGGGCCTGGCTGGCGCTGGCCGTGCCGCCCGCCAGCGTGAGGGTCGTGCCGTTGTTCGCGGTGATCAGCGCCGACGACCCGACGGTGACCACGCCGTTGAATTGATTGGTGCCGGCGATGTTGCGAAGCGCGCCGCCGCCGCTCACGCCGGAGCCGTGGATCGTGAGGGATTCCGTCGCCGTGCTGAGGCCGATGCCGCCCACGAACGCGTTGGAGAGCTGCAGTTCGGCGCCGCTGGCGACGGTCGTCGCCCCGCTGACGCTGCCGAGAGCGCTGCTGCTCTGCATGCTGACCACGCCCGCGCTGATCGTCGTCGCGCCCGTGAAGGAGTTGTCGCCCGTCAGCGTCAGGGTGCCGGTGCCGGTCTTCGTCAGGCCGGTCACGGTCGACTCGATGCGGCTGTGGATCGTGGTGTTGCCCGCGCCGGTGACGAGCAGGCTGCCTCCGCTGGCGGAGTTGATGGCCTTGTCGGCGATCGTCAGGAGGCCCGAGTCCGACCGCATCGTCGCGTTGAGACTGTTGAGGGTCACCCCGCCGCTCCAGGTGTTGTTGCCGACCACGTTCTGCAGGGCGCCGTTGCCACCGAAGCCGCTGCCGGCCAGGAACAGGCGTTCCGAGGCGATGTTGAGGTTGCCGCTGTACGCGTTGCTCAGCTGCAGGGTGCCGCCGGAGTTGACGATCGTCGCGGTGTTCGCGAGGTAGCCGCCCTGGCCGAGCGCGCCGTTGTTCTGGATGTTGATGATGCCGTTGTTGATGGTCGTCGTGCCACCGTACCCCAGCGTGCTGTCGCCCCGCAGGGTCATCGTGCCGGCGCCGTTCTTCACGATCGAACCATGGTTGATGGTGACGTCGATCGTCAGGTCGGAGCTGTTGCCCGCACCGCCGACGATGTTGAAGGTCCGCGCGGCGTCGATGCTCAGGGCCGGGCCCGGATTCGGTGACAACGAGAAGTAGGTGGCGTTTCCGCCGGTGATCGTCGCCGTCGTGGCGGAGGTGTTCACCGTGATGTCTCCCTGGGTGAACAACGCGCCGCCATTGGTCATGGCGATCTGGCCGCCGGTAAACGTGATCCCGTTGAACGTCTGGAGGGCCCGCAGATCCACGAGGCCGTCGCTGTTCAGCGTCAGGTGCGAAGTGAAGTTGATCTGTTCGTTCTTGCCGGCGTCGAGATGCAGGGTGGCCGAGCCGGCCGCGCCACTGTTGTCGCCGACGACCACGGGACCCTGAAGGCCGAAGAAGTTGGGATGCGCCGGATCATTGGGATAGGTGTTGCCAAGCGTGGCCAGGCTCAGCGTGCCCTGCTTCACCGTCGTGGTGCCGGTGTACGTGTTCATGTTCGCCGTGAACCGGACCACGTCCGCGCCGCGGGTCATGTCGACGACCAGGTTGCCGGCGCCGCCGCTGCCATCGGTGATGCGCGCATTCACGTACACGGCGCGGTTGTCGACGGCGGAGGTGGTACCCTTGATCGTGAGCGTGTCCCCGTTGAGCGCCAGGGTCGAGGCATCGACCGGCGTGCCGGTCGGATCGTTGAGGGCCCGGTTGTACGTCGAGCTCTGGGCGCCGAGCGCGAGGTAGCCGGTGCCCGCCGCGGTGATGGTGCTGTCGGCCGCGAGGGAAATGCTGTTCAGGTAGCGGCTGTTGGTCCCGGCGCCGCGCAGCGCGCCCTGGCCGCCGACGCCCGTGCCGCTGAGGGTCAGCAGGCCGCCGTTGACGCCGGTGAAGCCGTTGATCTGCAGGGCGGCGCCGTTGGCGACGGTCACGCCACCGCTCGTGCTGCCCAACGCGGCATTGCCGGCGGCGATCAGGGTCCCGGCATTGATGAAGGTGCCGCCCGAGTAGGTGTTGACGCCCGAGAGGGTGAGGTTGCCGGTCCCGGCCTTGAGCAGGCCGCCGGTGCCCTGGATCGAGCCGCTGAACGTGGACGACAGATTGTTGCTCGAGCCGACGGTGAGGGCGGAGCTGCCGAGATTGACCGCCCCGCTGCCGTTCAAGGCACCGAGCGTGTTCGCGGCGCCGAGGCTGAGGGTGGCCCCGGTTCCGACCGTCACATTGGCCAGCGTGGACAGCGCGTTGGTCGCCGCGAGGTTCAAGGTGCCGCCGTTGACCGCGACCGCGGTGCCGTTGACGAGACTCGTGGCCGCGGCATTGAGCGCGAGGGTTCCGTTGCCGGTCTTGGTCAGGGTCCGCGCCCCGCCGCCGTCGTTGAGGGCGCCGAGGGTGAGCGTGGTGCCGGCGGTCCCGTTCGTGACGTTGAAGGTGGAGCTGCCGGTGAGCGTCGTCGCGCCGAAGGTGATGCCGGCGGTGCCGCTGGTCGCGTTCGCTCCGGCGCCGATGTTCAGCGTCCGCGCGCCAATGGAAAGGGTGCCGACCTGGTGGTTGAAGCCGGCGCCGGCCGTCGCCCGGTTGGAGAGGATGGTCGAATTCCCCGTCACCGTGACGGCGTACGTGCCGTTGAGGGCGGTGGGCGTGGCGATGTCCCAGATGCCGCCGTTCAGGGTGACGCCGGAGCCGGCCGCACCCATGCCGGCGGTGCCGCTCAGGCGCAGGGTGCCGGCGTTGATCGTGGTGCCGCCGCTGTAGGTGTTGGCGCCGGAGAGCGTGAGCGTGCCCGCGCCGTTCTGCACCACGCCGCCCGTGCCCCCGATCGCATTGGCGACCGAGAGGGCGTCGCTGCGGTTGAAAGCCAGCAGTCCGTTGTTCGTCACCGCCCCGGTGCCGAGCGAGCCGGCGGTGCCGCCGGTGCCGACCTGAAGCGTCCCGCTGCTGATGGTGGTGGTGCCGGAATAGGTGTTGGTGCCGGTGAGCGAAAGCGTGCCGGCTCCCGTCTTGGTCAGCGAGCCCGTGCCGCCGATCGCGTTGTTCACCGTGGTCGAGTCGCTGCGATTGAAGACCAACGAGCCGTTGTTGGTCACGGCACCGGTCCCGAGCGAGCCGCTGGTGCCGCCGTTGCCGACCTGCAGCGTGCCTCCGCCGATCGTGGTCGTCCCCGCGTAGGTGTTCGCGCCGGAAAGCACCACGGTGCCCGCGCCGGTGTGCGCCACGGAGCCGGTGCCGCTGATCGCGTTGCTGACGCCGATCGTGTCGCCCCGGTTGAAGACCAGCGCCGCATTGTTGATGACATCGCCGGTGCCGAGGTTGCCGGAGCTGCCGCCGTTGCCGACCTGGAGCGTGCCGGCGGTGACCGACGTCGTGCCCGAGTAGGTGTTGGTGCCGGTGAGAACGAGCGTGCCGCTGCCGGCCTGGGTCAGCGACCCCGTGCCGCTGATCGCATTGGTGAAGGTGCTGGTGTCGCTGCGGAAGCCGATGAGGGCGGAGTCGTTGATGACGGCGCCGGAGCCGAGCGTGCCGCTGGTCGCGCCGTCGCCGACCTGCAGGGTGCCGGTCGCGATCGTCGTCGTGCCGGCATACGTGTTGGTGCCGGTGAGCACCAGCGTGCCCGCGCCATTTTGCGTCAGGGTGCCGCTGCCACTGATGTTGTTGGCGAACGTGGCGGAGTCGCTGCGGTTGGCGAGCAGCGCGGCGTTGTTGGTGACCGCGCCCGAGCCGAGCGAGCCCGTGGTGCCGCCGCTGCCCACCTGGAGGGTGCCGCCGCTGATCGTGGTGCCGCCGGAATAGGAGTTGTTCGCGGCGAGCACCAGAGTGCCCGTGCCCGCCTTCGTGAGGCTGCCGCTGCCGCTGATCGTGCCGCCGACCGTCAGCGTGCCGCTGCCCAGCGTGCCGGTGGTGACGGTGACGGGGGAGCCCAGGGCCACGGCCTTGGTTCCGGTGCTCAGGTCGTTGGTGCCGCCGAAGGTGAAGCTGCCCGCCCACGTCATGCCGCCGGTGCCGCCGAGCGTGACCGCGGAAGCGCTGGTGTTGTCGATCGTGGTGCCGGATTGGACAGTGAAGGAGCTGTTCCCCAGGGCGGCATTGTTGTTCAGGTTGAGCGTGCCTCCGGCCAGGGTCGTGCTGCCCGTGAGCGTGTTCGCGCCGGCGAGGGTGAGCGCTCCGGCGCCCGCCTTGATGAAGGTGGCGTTCGGGTGACCGCTGGCGATTGCGCCCCCCAGCGTCAGGACGCCGCTGCCGTTCGTGGTCACGGTGGTGTTCGTGGCCAGCGTCACCGCACCGTTGCCGAGATTGAGGGAGTCGCTGCCGCCGAACGTCACGTTGCCGTTGATGGCGATCACGTTCGCGCGGGCATTGGTGATCGCCGCCCCGCTCGTGTTGTCGAAGCTCGTTCCGGCCTGCAGGGTGAAGGTTCCGCTGCCGAGAGCGCCCGCGTGGTTGATGCCGAGCGAGCCCGCCTGCAGGGTCAGGCCGCCCGAGAAGGTGTTGTTGCCGGCCAGGGTCCAGACGCCGGAACCCGTCGAGACGACGCTCCCGGTGCCGGATATCACGCCGGAAAAGGTGCCCGAACCGTTGCTCGCGCCGACGGTCATCGTGGCCGAGCCCAGCTGCACCTGGCCGAAGCCGTTGGTCGTGTTCGCGCCATCGGCGACGATCCCCAGCGTGTCGCCGTAACCGTTCAGGTTGTAGACGCCGCTGGAATTGATGTAGATGTTCGCGGTGTTGTTGAGCTGGTTGGCCGTGTCGCGATACATCAGCGAGGCGAAGTCGGTGCCGTTGCCGATGATGATGTTGCCCGCGCCGGTCGCGTCGCGGCCCGACTTGTTGCTCAACATCAGCGTACCGGAGTTGATGATCGTGTCGCCGGTGTAGCTGTTGACGGAGGAGCGATCGATGACCCAGGTGCCGGTCCCTTCCTTGACGAGGGTGGTGGGGCCGCCCGTGCCGTCCGCGATGGTGAGGTTGAATTCGTTCTGCCCGGTGTTGGTGCCCGCGAGGGTCAGGGTGCGCGGTCCCGAACCGGAGTACGCCATGGTTCCGGTGTTGTTGTACTCGATGATGCCGGTGCCGTTGCTTTCGATGCGCGCGCCGCTGGCTCCGATCGTCATCGTTCGATTCGAGGTCGAATTGCTCGAGCCGATGAAGGCCAGGGTGCCCCCGTTGATCACGAGGTTGGCGGTATTGTAGGCATTGGAGCCGCCCAGGGCGACCGGCGCCGAGTAGGCCAGCGTGCCCCCGTTGATCGTCGTGGCGCCATTGTAATTATTGGTGCTCCCCAGCGTCAGGGTGCCGTTGCCCACCTTGGTCAGCGAGGTGCCGGAGCCGCTCAGGACGCCGGAGTAGGTGGTGCTCGCGTTGTTGTTGCCCACGGTGAGGGCGAGCGAGTTCAGCGTGAGGTTCGTCGAACCGGACAACCCGCCCAGGGTGGCACTGGTGATGCCGCTGGTGCTGAGCGTGCCGCCGTTGAGGATCAGCGTGCTGTTCTGCAGCGCCAGTGTGTTCGTGAGCTGCAGGGTGCCGGTGGTGAGCGTCGTGTTGCCGGTGTAGGTGTTGGCGGCGCCGAGCGTGAGCATCCGGTTGCCCGTCTTGCTGATCCCAAAGCTGCCGGCGATCGTGGCATTGATGGTCGCGTTGCCGGCGGTGTTGGCGGCTTCGAAAGTGGCGTTTTGCGACAACGTCAGGGTGCCGCCGCTCGCGAGGGTGACCGTTCCCTCCTGGAAAGTGATGCCCGCGACGTCGTTGATCGCTCCGCTGGTGGCGACGGAATAGGTTCCGGAGGCATCGGTGTTGGCGGAGAAGACCGCGATCTTCCCGCCCACCTTGTCATCCCACTGAAACAGCTGGGCCAGCGAACTCGCGCCGCTGGAGTTGTCGGTCCAGTTCGTCGCCCCGCCGCTGCCCGACCAGGTGCCGGCCGCGGTCGTGCTGTTGCTCGCGCCTTGGGACGTCGTGTTGATGTCCCAGAACAGCGTGGTCTGGGCGCGCACGGTCCCGCAAATCAGTATCATCACCGCGAATACGGCTGCGGCCGGCCGCCACCGGCCGGGTCGAGACGTGTTCATGGGACGCAACGAGGACATGAGGAACGAAATGAGCAGACCCAACCGAGCGGGGAGCGTCAACGGTTATTAGGGGGTTACCCCTACGACCGAGAGTACGTACTAGTACCTACATCGGCCCGAAAACGCTTACCTGTTTTTTTAAAGTGGACTCATGAGGGGGATACCCTAGATCGAGTGGGTATCACCCACCCTATTTGGCCGTCCGGCCGGTTTGCCCATGAAATCATCCTTGTTTCTCCGCCTGTCCCGTCTGTGGTTGCTCGTCGTCTCGGTCGCGGCGGTTGTTGGTGTTGCCCGTGCGCAGGATCGTGAAGACACGCCACCGGAGGTTGTTTACTACCCGCAGCAAGGTCAGCTCGAGGGCGTGCTCGCCTACACGAAGGTGTACGAGTTCACCGTGAAGTCGCCCGCCAACGTCCCTTACGGCAGCTCTCTCCCGGTGACCATTGTCCCGGAGATGATTTCGACCGATGGCACCTCCGCCACGCCGCCCGGTGTTTCCGACGCGGTGGCGCTGAGCTATGTTTCCATCGCGCCCGCGCAGTTCATCTGCACCGGCCCGGATGAGGTGACGACCATCGTTGTCACGGTGAGCATGCCCGCGCACGCGGTGCCGGGCCAGTACGGCTATAAGTTCAGTGCTTTGGGTTATCCCGAGGATCCGAGCCTGGGGCTCCTCAATGTCGGTACCTTCCTCAACGGCACGGTGACCGCCGCCGGCACCACGGGTGAGGCCCCGGTGATCGCGATCGATACGCCGCTGCATGGCAGCAGCTACACCTATCAACCCAACGCGTTTCCCGCGGAACTTCCCTTCAGTTTCGTTGCCTCGGTCCGGGACGGCAGCCCGGTGATCACCTCCGCTTCCGCTGACTTCGGGCCGGTGGGTTATCCCGCGGCGCTCGAGACCGTGTTGTCGGGGTTGGACACGCGCAATGTCACCGGCACGGGCACGCTCACGATTCCGGGGCCCGGCCAGTACACGCTCACCGCCCGCGCCGCCAACATCATCGACACCGCGACCGACGCCAGCACGATTACGATCAACGTTGTCGGATTGCCGCCCACGGTCGCGATCGACACGCCCACCGAAGGGCAGCGCTACACCTACCGTCAGGGCGATGTCCCGGTCATCGTGCCCTACCAGTTCACGGCTCGCAGCCGTTCCGGGGTCATCACCGAACTCGTCGCCAAAGTGGACGGTGTGGTCGTGCCCTACCAGCCGGTTTCGGTTGGCCAGGCCACCGAGACCCGCGTCGTTCAGCTGATGTACACGGCCAGCGGCGCCGGCCGGCACGAGCTCGAGGTGTTCACGAAGGATGCCTTCGGTGAGGCGATCGCCACGAGCCACTTCTTTGTCGATGTCGTCGTGCCTGAACCGGCGATCGTCATCACCACCCCCGCCGATGGCGCCGAGATCCGCGTCCCGGCGGGCGCCACCACCGTGAGCGTCCCCTATACGTTCCTCAGCACCTCGGACAAAGGCTTCTTCGTCGACTCGGTGACGGCCACCGTGACGAATGTCGCCACGCAGACGCTTTCGCCGGTCTCGACTGGCCTGGGTACGCCCGCGGCCACGAGTACGGGCGTGATGACCGGGCTGGTGCCCGGCACTTATGTTCTGACCGCGACGGCCACCAGCGTCGGTATCACGGTTCAGGACAGCGTGTCGTTCACGGTGCTCGCCGCCTATCCGCCGCCCACCGTGGTCATCACGGCCCCGCCCGCCGGTTCGACTTACCCCCTCACGAAGGTGAATGGGGTCGTCACGCCGGCGATCATTCCGCTCACCTTTACCGGCACCAGCCAGGCGAGTGCCGACGGCTTCGTCATCACCTCGCTCTCCGCGACGCTGAATGGCAATCCGCTCACGGTCACCTCCAACACGTTGAACCAGGCGGTCGCTCACGGCGCGGCGTCGATGGTCGTCAATGCGGCCGGCACGTACCAGATCGAGGTGCGCGCAGTCGATGGCGTCGGCACGGCCACGGCCACCCGCACGTTCACCGTCACGGTGCTCGAGCCGCAGGCCATCACCGGCACGGTGTTCTTCGATGTGAACGCCAACGGCGTGAAGGACGGGGCTGATTACGGCCTCGCCGGGGTGACGGCCAAACTCTTCAACAGCGCGGGCGTCGAAGTCGCCTCGCAGCCTACGACCGCCACCGGTACCTACAGCTTCCCCGGTCAGCTGCCGGGCGCCTACTCCGTCAAGACGACCGCCTCGGCTGGGTTTGCCGCGACCACCCCGACCACCGTGGCTGTGACCATGGGCGGCCAGGCCGCCACGGCGAATCCGATCGGGTACACCATCAACATGGCGGCCCTTTGCGGCATGCGGGCGGATGGCTTCACGATCGGCTATTGGAAAAACAACGTGGACAAGGCCATTTCGGGCAAGTCCAAGGGTGCCCAGGTCAGCGCGGCGGCGATCAATGCTTACACGAATGCAATCGGCGCGTTCGCGCTGACCCCCTTCAACGGGCTGACGAAGCAGGAGGCCACCGCGATCATGGGTTCCACGAGCTCGGCTCCGAAGGATCTCCTGAAGAAGCAGCTCCTCGGGTCCGAGTACAACTATCAGAACGGGGCCTACCTGAACGGCAACGGCACGCTGACCTACGCGTTGGTCTACTGGGGTGAGTACATCCTGGCGAACGCGGGCAGCTATCCGAGTTCGTACGTGATCGCCGTGAAGGATTTGTTCGACGCCTACAACAACACTCACGGTGGCGCGCTGCAGAATTGCTCGTCCCCGACGCCCCCGCCTCCGCCGACCGGCGGCGACACGGACAACGATTGCGACCGGGACTCTGACCGGGACTGCGACGATGACGACCGTGGCGGCAGCAAAGGCAGCAAAGGCAACAAGGGCGGCAAAGGCGGCGACGGCCGCGGCTGAATTTGGCTGACAGGTACTGCTTGGTCGAAGCCGGAGCGAACCGCCGCTCCGGCTTTGTTTTGTCCGGCGCGAACGACGGCGCGCCACAGGGGCGCTACGCTCGGCAATCTGACGGAAGGGTTCCGAAAGGGGTTAGGCCGAGTATTGAGTATTTGACACGTGCAAAGCCTGAGTGATGACGAGAGAGCGGGCATGGCGCGGCCGCTGCGGATTCAGTGCGAGGGTGCGATGTACCGCGCGATCAATCGTGGGACTTGCCGTGGGGATTTGTTTGAGACGGTCGGGGCCGCGAAAGCGTTTGAGCGGGTGCTGGTCGAAGCGAATGTGCGGATGGCTGCTGCATGCGTACGTTCTGATGGGGAACCACTTCCATCTGGCGGTGGAGACGCCGGAGCCGAGCCTGGTTCAGGGGATGCATTGGCTCCTCGACCCCGTTAGAGCGCAGATCGTGGCGCCCGGTCAAGCGCACCAGTTTCGCTGGAGCCAGTGCGTCTACGTTCGCGCCCAGCAACGACTTCCGGATGACCAGAACTTCACTTTTGCTAGGAATTGGCGTAAGGATCTGATCATCCGCCGCCTAGGAATGTTGCGGGCAAAATAGAAAAATTCGAAGCACAACGGGGAGTGTGCTACAAAAGGGTTCCAATCGCTTTCGTGTAGCTCGGCTCCGATCGACCCGGTGACGTGGCCCTGTTCGGTTGCCTGACCCAGGGCGCGGAAGTTCCCGCGGTGGTCTGCGCGATGCCTAGCTTTGCGGACCAAGCCGTCGCGTGCCCGGAGTGCTCAAAGTGATGGTGCTTAACAATGTATTTACCATTCCTGCGAAGTATTCGGAAGTTATGACTTGAAAACGCCAAAGCAAACAGACGTTATCGATCGCCAGCTGAGCCGGGGCCCTGACGCATTCAACTTTGCCTTTATGAATTTGTCCATTCTGCCGCGGGTCGAGCGTCTTTCGCTCGTGTGTGTGGCCGCACTGTTGGTCGCCGCACCGTTAGTTCCAGCGGGAACTGCACTCGTCCGCCACGCGCCAACCGTCAACGGCACCGTGGATGGCTCGGTTCACCAAATGCTCGCGGAGAGCACGACCTTGAATGGAGGTGCCGTCATTGTCGGTGACCTCATCGTGCCGGGTAGTCCGACGGTTCGCCTCAATGGCAAGCCAGTGTTTGGCGGGTCCTTAGCTGGAGCCGGATCAGTGGCACCGGCTAGTCACGTGATCACCCTCGCCGGCACAGCGCGGCTCGGACGACTTGTTACACGCACGGACCCGCTGGCTCTCCCGGCAATCCCCGCGCCGCCCCCGCCCACCGGCACGCGCTCTGTTCACGTCAGCACCATGAGTCAGGCGAGCGTCGATTTCACCGGATTGCGCAACCTAACGGTCAACGGGAGCGTCCCCCCAATCGCGGTACCGCCTGGCACGTACGGCGATTTTACCGCCAACGGGTCGAGCGGCTTTTCGCTCGGGGTTGCCGGTGCGACCCAGCCGGCGGTGTATAATCTTCAGCGCCTTACGCTCAATGGCTCCAGCCGGCTTGAGGTCCTCGGCCCGGTCATCGTTACACTTTCCAATGGCGTTGCGGTCAACGGGACGGTTGGGACCGCGTCCAATCCTGAATGGCTCACCCTTCGCGTGGCCTTCGGGGATGTCACGCTGAACGGCAACGTGAGTCTCTATGGCTATGTGCATGCGCCGAGTGGCACAATTACACTCAACGGAAGCAGCAAGCTCATCGGCGGAACACTCTCAGATCGACTGATCCTCAATGGCAGTAGCGTGCTCCGTCTGATAAATCAGGGCCCAAGTGCGGTTCTGACGTCGCCGAACACCGAAACCATCCAGACTGCCCCCATTGCCGCTCTGACCTTGCGGGCGGCAGCGAACGACATGGATGGGCTGGTGACCAGGATTGAGTTCTTCGCGGGCGCGGTAAAGGTCGGTGAGGCTACCGCCGCTCCGTACGAGTTCAAGTGGACCGACATTGCACCGGGAACCTACAGCCTCATGGCTAAGGCGACCGACAACGCGGGGCAGTCTGCGTTCTCACGTGCGGTGACCTTGATTGCTAACGCGCCTCCGAGCGTCGACTTTTTTGCCCCGAAGAACGACACGGTGATAGCTGCTTCGGGAACGCTCATTCTCGTTGCCGCGGCGACCGACGGCGATGGGACGGTGAGTAAGGTCGAGTTCTTTCAGAACGGCGCGAAGGTAGGGGAGGCAAACTCGGCCCCGTACCAACTGACGATTCCCCAACTCGCCGCCGGCACGTACACCTTCACGGCTCGTGCAACCGACAACCATGGCGCGTCGGCAGATTCCCCTCCATCCACCGTGATCAGCAACACGCTTCCTAGCGCCGTCGTAACTGCTCCGCAAGTTGTGAACCGCGGCGCGGTTATCACCCTGACGGCGAATGCGGCTGATAGCGATGGGACGGTGTCTCGGGTGGAGTTCTACCGCAACGGGACGCTCCTTGGCACGGTGGTGACCACGTCGGGCGAGCCGCCGGCTTTTGTCTTTGCGGATTCAAGCGCGCTCCTGCCTGGTGCTTACGAATATACGGTTCGGGCGTACGACAATCACGGGCTTTACAGTGACTCGACTGTTTCCGTCACAAGCGTCCTTGCGACGTTGCCGTATACGACAGACTTCGAACTGCAGGAGGGTTATGCGGTTGGCGCCGCTGGCGGTCAGCTCGGGTGGTCAGCCACATCTGGTCGGGCCACGGTAACAGCGGACGTCGCCTATAACGGGTTGCATTCGGTCGCACTCGCACCGGCCACTCCCTCCGTTTCGCTGTCGCAAGCGTTCGCTCCTCTGCCGGACGCCGGGATTGTCTTCATGGACTTCTTTGCGCGACCCGTCGCCGGAGCTGACGTTTCGAACGCGACGATGTTCGATGTCGAAGGTGCCCGCTTCGCGTTCGTCCTCGACGGGGCCATAGCATCGCTCAGAGCGCTTGACGGCAACGGCAACGGTGGCGGGACATGGCGCTCGAGTGCATTTGCGGCGAACGTGGGACCGGAACGTGAGTTGCTGTCGTGGACACGCCTCACGGCACGGCTCGATTTCGGCCGGCTGAAGTGGGACCTCTACGCCGGCGGCAACATGGTCGCGGCCGATCTCGGGTTTCGTGACAATGCGGCGACCCACCTTGGGTCTTTCGCGGTGCGGGGGGACAGTTCAAGCATGAGCCGGTTGGACTACGTCTTCGCCGGTGCGGATAATCCCTTGTTCGACGATACCAATGACAACGGCATTGATGACGTTTGGGAGACTGCGCATGGGCGGTCGCTGACCGGCAACGGCCGAGATGAGGATCCCGACGGAGATGGACTCCCCGACTTGCGGGAGTACATCGGGGGCACGGACCCGTCCGACTATTATAACGGGCAGGCACCGGTGATTACGTCGACCAGCGGAAGCAACCAGACCAGCCTGCCCGGAAGCTTCAACCCTGAGCCATTTAGCCTCACCCTTTTCGATGCGGTCGCGCAGCGTCCATTGGCCAACGCACCGGTGGTATTCACCGTAACCCAAGGAAGCGGTGGCCTCGCCAGCAACCCGGGAGCGGGACTGGCGGCAAGCTCCGTGACGATCCGTACAGGAAGCACGGGTACGGCCTCCGTCTTTTTCCGCCATTCGCCTGCGGCGGAACCGAGCACGGTCACTGCCAATGCCGGACGCACGGCAACCATTTTTGAGACGACCTCTGTTCCCGCCAATGCGGCGCCAACAATCGCCATTACTTCACCGGTGGAGGGTGCAATGCTGGGCACGACGTCCCCGATATCGGTGTCAGCGGTGGGTGCAGACCTGGATGGCTCGATCGTGAGCGTGGAGTTCTTCGCCAACGAGTCGAAGATTGGCGAAGCGACCTCGGCACCGTATGCGATCTCTTGGAGTCCAGTCGCCGGCGAGTACTCATTGAAGGCCACGGCGACGGACAATGCCGGCGCCCAAACCACCTCCTTGCCGGTCAAGGTTGCGGTTGCGGCTGGACTCGAAATCGCGATCGAGACTCCATCGAATTACACGCTCCTTCCGCATGGCACCGCGGCCGAGCTGACCATCAGCCTAGGTGGCTCCGTTGCTCAGATTTCGCGCGTCGAGTACTACGCGAATGATTCGAAAATTGGCGAGGCCGTTGCCTCTCCCTTTGCATTCACGTGGCGTGACGTGACGGCCGGTAGCTACATGCTGATTGCGAGGGCGATTGATATCAGCGGAACGAGTGTTGTTTCGGCCCCCGTCTTTGTTGGCGTCGGTCGGGCCCCACTCTACCTCGTGTCCTTCGAAGCTCCCGAAGGCTACGTTACTGGGGACATCTCGGGACAGGGTGGCTGGGTGGTTGATTCGGGCGCCGCCACGGTGGGAGTGAGCACATCGGCTGCGGGCGCGAATGCACTCGTGGTGCAGCCTGCGTCGCGGGTTTCCCGGGAGTTTGGAATCGCGCAGACGGATCCGGTCTACTTCTTCGATTTCTTGTGCCGGCCATCGGTGGGTGTGACCGTGAACGATTCGACGCTCGTCTCCGTCGGACAGGCCTTCGTGAGCTTTTCCATGAGCGGCGATGCTGGCGAGGTCCTAGTCGGTGAAGTTACGGATGGGCTTTCGTTTCGCACCACCGGGTACCGCTTCCCCATAGGTTCCGGAGTGGCCGCGGAATGGATGCGTGTCACGCTGCGCGTGGACTACGCGGCGAGTTCCTTCGACCTGTTTGTGAACGGGCGAATGGTCTACGCGAATCTTGCGAATTGGACGTACGGACTGGGTCGGATCGACGTGAATAACGGTGGAGCGCTTTCCGCCCAAATCGACGCCTTGTCGTTCAGGACGGATAACCCTCTGCACCTTGATCAGGACGGCGACGGGATCGATGACGCCTATGAGCGCGCAAACGGGATGGATCCCTTGTCGGACGATCGAGCGGGCGACCTAGATGAAGACAGCCTCACGAACGTGCAGGAGTATGTCACCGGCACGTGGGCAAACCGGTCTGATTCGGATGGCGACGCCCTGCCGGATGGCTGGGAGCTGAGTTTTGGCTTCGATCCGACCCTAGCAGAGTCAGGTTCAATCCTGGGTGGCGACTCGGATATGGACGGGCTGACCGTGCTGCAGGAAGCCGCGAGCGGGACCAATCCCAGTTCGGCCGATACCGACGGCGATGGATTGCCGGACGGCATCGAGGTGAAGAATGGGTTAGACCCGATGGCATACGATGCGTGGGATGACAACGACGGCGACAGCGTTCCCAACGCCGAAGAGGTTCAGCGCGGAACGGATCCAAACGATTACTACGATGGCGCGCTGCCAACGCTCACGCCGCTCGTGGCTCAAGGTGAGTTTGGGCCTGATCAGACCCTTTCGCTGAAGGTCACTGACCGGCATGGAAATGTTCTGGCCAATGCACCTGTAACCTTCTCCGCCACACTGGGGGGGCACAAACTCGCAGCCAGCCCCGAAGATGACGGCCAAGACGCAGTCGAAGTGAGGAGCGATGGCGAAGGTGTCGCCACCGTTTATGTGAAATCCGCCGTCAAATAACATGAACGCCTCAACTGTCCGCCTTCTCGCGTGCTTCGCTTCACTTGGCGCTGCGATCGCTGTCGCTCAGACGAATCGAACCCAGGCAACGGCCACGGCGAACGGTCAGGTGGTGAACCACACGTTTGATCATCCCGAGCCGGCGTTGGCGCCATTGCCTCCCGCCAAGCGGTATGCGGTGATCGATATCGCAGCGGGCGGAGTGCTCTATGCCATGAGCCATCACGGGGGAGCTCTGCTCTACATGAACGCGGAGGGCCTCTACTGCAGTTGGCGGCGCGGCAAGGAAACGGTGATCGGCACGGACATTGGATGCGTGGACATCAACAGTCGCGGGCAGGTCCTGTTCGCCTATTCGCTGTACGATTTCGCCGGGATCCTCGACACGGAGCAGCATACCGTCACCGCACTTCCGTCCCACGGAAGCCTTTCCCCGGTATTCGAATACTGGCGAACCCAGTCCATGAGCGAGGTCTCGATCGTAGGGGACAGCTACACCACCCAGTACGACGCGAAGGATTATCTCCCTAACGGGATCAATGGCGAGACCTCGGGGTTCTGGGCCGACACGACGGGAACGGCCTGGACGATTAGCGAGAACGGCAAGCTCGGTGACGCGAGGCGGCTTTCGTCCCGCGGAATTCACCTCACGCAGTCCGGCGATGGAGCGACGGTAACGTTTTCGGGTACGAAGGTGGACGCGGGTTGGACCAACGACGCCGGTGATGTCATCATCGCAGTGGACGAGCCAGGCGGTCCTCCAAGTTTTGCGCTGCTCGCCCACGGGGCTAACGAAGGGAACTCTGGTATGAAGATCGAAGGCCTGCCGCCGGGAATCGTACCCGGCCAACCAGTGGCATTGAACCGCAACAAGACGATCATTGCCGTCAGCATGCCAAGGTGGCTAACGCAGGCGTACTGGTGGCTAGAAGACGGGAAGCCATATGACATCGGCGGGGAATTTGGCTCGCTCAATAACAAGGACGAGGTACTGATCCACGATGGGCTGACGATCGTGACGCCGGTGCGGGGCACCGATGAGAACACTGGACAAAAAACGTTCAGGCTCGATCGTACGCCGGTTCTGCAATACTTGCCCGACCGATGGAGCAGGCCGGATTACGGCTGGGCGCGTATGGATGACGACGGATTAATTTTCTTCGAGGGGCTTCGCGATAATGAACCGTACTTGGGACTCGCAGTACCAGCCACCCTGACCGTCGACGCCAACCGGGACGGAACTATCACCTCCCCGGCGGTTGATAATTCCGACGCGACGGCAGAATATCGTCCTTACCGCTTCTGGACCAATGACGACGATGACGCCATAACGGGATCGTCGGATTCGGATCGGGTTCCCCGGCAGTCCCAGGACTGGACTGATCATCGTATCGAGTGCGAAAGAGACTTGGAGGATTTTGCGCGGCTTCAGATTCATACGCAGAGCCTCAATGAAGCGTTTAAGAATGGTGACTTTCATTTGGGGCTCAAATGGACGAACACAACGGGCACACCGGCCATTCAGATCTTCAAGAACCGCGAAACCGATGGTGGCACCGGCTACCTCAACACAGCCAATAATCCCAACCTGCCACAGCAACTTGTTCAGTGGGCGGTCGTCGATGCCAGGACTGAGTCGCAGGGGCCAATCGCGGGTCAACGCACCATCGAGGGTAGCGGTGTGTTTATTCTCCCGAGCTCATTGTTTTCCAATCTTACGGATGCTCAGCCGAAGACCCATTTGCTCTTTGAAGGCTGCAGGCCAGGCAAAGGTCAGCTCAAGCTCGTTATCCTCAAAAAAGAAGGCGCGAGCTACACCGAGATCGGCGAAGGTCCGGGCGTGTGGCTGGATCTAAAAAGCATCAAGTCGATGTATGAAGGGCCAGGCACCGCGTTTGAGCAGCCTGTTGGAGAGGCGCCGCAAGGCATCGTTTTCGTGCATGGCTGGAACATGTCGCCGGATGGTTCAGTTAATTTTGCGGAGACCATGTTCAAACGGCTCTGGCATCGCGGTTTTAAGGGTCGGTTTGTCAGCCTGCGCTGGAACACGAATTACTCCGACGCCTTCGATAACGTGCCGTTGATCGGGGAAGCGGTGGAAGGATACTTGGCGGACTATAACGGCAGCGAGCGCGTTGCCTGGCAGTCTGGCGCGATCGTGAAAGCGGCCGTTGACGGCCTCCCTGCTGGTTATTCGCGCAATATCGTCGCGCACAGCATGGGAAATATCATCGCTGGCTCAGCCCTACTTGCGGGGGTCTCGTTCGACAATTACGTGCTCATGCAGGCCGCCGTTCCGGCGAGCTGCTACGATCATCGAGCGCTTTTGCAGCAGGGCGAGCGGCCCTCGCCCCAAACCTACGCGGGCTTCCGGCCCACGTTTTGGGAGGCCGGTGTCTCGCCGGATGACGATCCTGTGCCTGAGACGCGGGCGCTGTCTTATCGCGGACGCTTGAGCGCCAGCGTTGGCAACCTGGTCAGCTTCTATTTGCCGGATGACCATGCCACCACCTATGCGTGGGAGTTTAACAACGATCAGACCAAGCCGATCAGCGGCTACGGTTACACGCGGGGTGCTTCGGTCGTATTGGGATCGCAACGCGCCATCTGGCGGCAGATCGGCACCGGGCCATCGGCTTTTCAAGACAGCCTGACCGATCCATTCGTGGCGATGCCTTTTGTCTGCCGCTCGTGGAGCAAAGTCGTCGGTGCGGAGAGCCGAACGGCGGGCGTGATTCAGGGTTCATTTAGTTTGAACTCATCACCTCTGTTTTTTGATACAGAGCACAGCGCGCAGTTTAACCGCAGCATTCAAGCCTTGAGACCATTTTACGATGAGCTTCTCCGCCGGCTAGGAATGGAGCCTACACCATGAACCGGAAACACGCTTTCATTGTTTTCATCGTGCTCCTGTTAGGCGTGCTCGTCGGGTTGTGGAAATGGCCACGGTCTCAGCCGACGCAATTGACACAGGATTTGGTTTCACCACCGCAGTCAGTAACGCCTGCGGTTCCGGCAACCACTCCAGCGCAGGAGTCCACCCAAGGACTTTTGATTCCCGATTTGCCGGGCGCGAATCTGACGCCTGAAGACAAAACGAAGATTGGGAAGATCGTAGAGGTTTTCAGTGCCTCCATCGATTTTTGGGGTAAGGTGATCGATCAGCACGGTGATCCTGTTCCCAGTGCAAAGGTTCACTACTCAGCTGCCGATAAATATTTTAAGGACGGCAGTAAGTATCAGGGAACGAGCGATGAACAGGGGCTTTTTTCCATCAGCAATATCAGGGGCGCGGGCCTCTATGTCCGCGTCGCGAAAGAAGGATATTATCATGTCGACGATCAATCGGCGCGCAGCTTCGGGTATGGGATGCCGACCGGGGGAGCGCCGCCTTCAAGGGAGAACCCGGCGATCTTGGTGCTCCATAAAATGGGGGAGACCGAGCCGGTGATTAGATCGGTGGGCACCGTGCGTGTGCCGCGCGACGGCACGCCGACAGAAATCACCTTGCGCAAAGAACGTCCGGTTGCGGTCGGCAACGATCAGGGTGATTTACGTGTGGAGGTCTGGACCGACGACGCCAACAAGGACGAGCGTCGGCGATATGACTGGCGCTGCCGAGTCACCGTTCCAGGAGGCGGTATCGTCGAGCGCACGGGCCAATTTGATTTTGTCGCTCCCGCAGACGGCTACTCATCCGTGTTTGAGCAAGCAATGCCGAGGTCAGGTTCTCGGTGGACGAACAGTCTCAAGAAAGAGTTTTTCCTGAAATTATCGGATGGGCGCTTTGCGCGCGTGAGTTTCGAGTTGGCCGCGGGAGGCGATCACTTCGTCTACTTGGAAAGCTTCCTCAATCCGAAGCTAGGCACCCGCAACCTAGAATTTGATCCGAAGCAGACCGTGAACGCGGTGAAGCCGTGATGCTCGGTTTAAGTATAGCGGCTCGCTGGCGCTCGCAAACAACGCGTGAACATGCGGCAGACGCGAGGGCAATCCGGAAGGGGGCAATCCGGAAGGGGCAGGACGGGAACTGTTGATTCGGCGGGGGACAACAAGAGTTACCTGTGCCTAATGGCGTTGTTCCGAGGCAAATGCGGATCCAGTTTAAGGGCGCGCTGTACCACGTGATCAACCAGGGCAACTACCGGTGCGATGTGTTTGGCTCGGGCGGCAAGGCGTTCGAGGCGGTGCTGAAAGAGGCTGTCACGATGTTCGGTTGGGTGCTGCATGCGGACGTGCTCATGCGGAATCACTTTCATTTGTCCGTGGAGACGCCGCAGCCGAACCTGGTGGAGGGCATGCACTGGCTTCAGTGCACGTTTGCGACCCGCTTTAATCGTTACCGCGGGGAACGGGGACACCTGTTCCAAGGGCGTTACAAGGGGGCAGGAACGACGGGAGCTATGCCGAGGCTGGGCAATCGGAACGTCGGGCTGGCGCAGGGCGCTTGCCAAGGACCTCCAGGCGTTGGCGCTCCATCCTGGTTTGGCCGCCGACGAGAACGAGCTCAACCAAACGAAGTCTCGCGGCATATTAAAACGCCGTGCGGCAGGCACCTCCAGCCCGGACGCGGTCGTGACAGTGAATAGCGGTACGGTTAGCCGCTTGTCGGGTGAGCGGTACTGGGACGCGGTTATAGAGGGCTTCGGCAAGTACTCTCAAGTCACGGTGGCCAGTTCACTGAGTGGGACATCATCGTCCGTCGACATCTGGACGCTAATGCGCCCTCAGACCGAATCGTTGGGCTACGACAATGATGGCAACCTGACCACTGATGCGCTTTATTCGTACACGTACGATGCCGAAAACCGGTTGATTCGGGTCATGCGTCGCAGCGAAACGGACCTGGCTGCGGCTGGGTGGAGTCTGGCTCGGCCACCTACTTGGGAGCTTGTGTTTCGGTACGACTACCGGGGGCGTCGCATCGAGAAGACGGTCAAGGCGGACAATGTGGTCACGTACTCGAGGCGATACATTCATAGCGGCTGGAACTTGATCGCCGAAATCGAGGTGACTGGAACGACCGCTATGGTGAAACGCAGCTATGGTTGGGGCTTGGATGTGTATGGCTCGCTGGAGCAAACCGGCGGCGCAGGTGCGCTGCTATTCCAGGTAGTGCACGAGACGAATGCCCTTACCCCGTACAGCATGCTCAGCGACGGGCAAGGTAATGTCGTTGGCGTGGTCAATTCAGCCGGGACCGCCGTCGCGATTTACGAGTACGATCCGTACGGTCAGCTCCTCCGGGCTGAGGGCACCTACGCGAAGGAGAACCCGTTCCGCTATTCCACCAAGTTCCACGACGAACATACGGGCTTGGTGTACTACGGCTATCGGTTCTACAATCCGAGCCTGGGTCGCTTTATCAACCGGGATCCGATAGGGGACGAAGGCGGCGCCAACCTGTATGCCTTCGTGACAAACGAGCCGATCGCAAATCATGATCGGCTGGGCTTAGAAACCAACACTGCTCCGCCGGAGCGTATGCCGGAGTTTCGCGTTACCCCAACAGATTTCGATCGGGAACAGGACGAGCGATTCGCACAAGCGTTGAAGGACGGGGCTGAATTGTTCGGTCGGACGATGCAATTGGATAATCTTGGTCGAGAGGAGTGGCGGAGTTCCGAAAGTGGCGGGCCGCTATTAGCTGGCGCTCAGGTCGCGGTGGACAGTTGGTGGGACGAGCGTCAACCTACGCAGTTCAAGGACCTATCGCCCACGATGCGGATGATCAGGCTAACGAATATCCTTAGGGATGCGCGAGCGGTGGGTAACCGGCAGCTGGCAAGACAGGCGGCACGTGCATTGCAGGCAGAGATCGGGGGCACCCGGGAGGCCACGTTCGGGCAAATCGTAGCGGGAATTCTTATGGGCTTCGGCGCAAGTGGGGCACAACTGCGCACCGTGCTTTCCGCGGGTCGCAGCGGGCTATCTCGGTGGCATGAAGCAATGAATTCGAGGTATACTTGGGGCAGCCCCCCCGGAGGTCATTGGAGCCAAGGAGTTAGCCATCAGTTACGTTCGCGGTGGGGCTTGGTGGGTACTAATGCAGAACTGCATCATTGGGCTATCCCTCAAGGCGGTTGGGGCCGCGCCATCCCGAACTATATCAAGAACCAAGCTTGGAACATCAAAATCGCCGAATCGCGCGCCGCGCATGCTATGATTGACACGGCATTCTCAGTCAAAGGGGTTTCTCCCTACCCGGTGCTCGTCCGACCGTTGTTGGCGATGCCTAATTGGGCGCGGGTGGCAACGCTTAGCACTGGCGTCGGCGCCGGTTATGGCATATCGGAAGGCCTTGGTGATGAATAAGAGCTCCACTCGACAATCCTTCCTCGAAACCGGACGCCGACTCACACGGCTGCAAATCGACGGAAGCGAGGTAAATCCCGCTGAGGTCACCGTTGACAGTATTGACGAAGTCGACGCGGCGAGCACGTTCGAAATGGAGGTGAGCGTGGAAGTTCTTGTTTTCGAACTGCGGCAAGCAGGAATGAACATAGACATAGGGGGACTTGCCGAGTTCGTGTGCGCTGATTTACGGGATCAACCAACGCAAGCGCTCCTGGGTTACTTGGGTATTGTCCGAGGCATTCTCGAAGATGACTCAAACCGCGGCAGGTGGCGCCTGTTTGGGAGCCGCAGGCCCGCTATTCCCCTGAAGTGGTCCTTAGTGAGCGTGAAGCGGGTTACGGGAGATCGGGAACAGCTCAAGCTGTTCGGGACTGCGATGCGGCGAAGGTGAGCCCTGTTTCAGACTGCGGGTGCTTGGCCGTTCTAGTGTCTGAATGGTCAGGCAGCAGACAGGACAGACCGATAAGAAACCGATAAGGAAAATCCACCGGAGCCGGCTGACTTGTGGCAATCCGGAAGGTGTGCCGGATTTCTTTCGCGTCGTAGTTTGTGACGCGATTGGCGTCGTAGGGTTTTTGGCGTTTTTGCCACGCTATCGTCCGAAAAAGATTCCGCCGGTGTCGTAGGTTTCGGGGATGGTGCGATGAGTGGGGGCGTTTTCGCGGAGATGGACTTTCAAGGAACGGCGGGATTTCGGCTACCTCCGTCGTAGGTCTCGGCAGGAGCCTGGGAGGGGAGCTCGCGCCAAAGTGCCGGCGGCGTCGCAGTGCGATACCGCCGGCCGTTTTGCGTGTGCGCTCAGAAGAGCGCCAGTTGATCGGGGTCGGACACCGCGGGGCCGGGGCTATGCAGCATCCGGTGGACCTGTGCCATCGCTGCGATCTGCTGTAAGCGTCCGGCGGAGTGCCTCGTAGCCGGTTGATTGGTGAGCGGGTATCTTGGCGGGATGGGAGCAATTACAGCGGAGGTGGTGGACACGGGGGAAAAGCGCGATTCGCGTGGCCGGCGGGTACTGCCTTCTGGCGAGCGGTTGCGGTTGATCGAAGCGTACCGCGCAAGCGGCATGTCGATGGCGCAGTTTGCGCGGCGGGAGGGCATCAACTACAGCACGATGGCCGGTTGGATGGTAAGCGTCCGGCCGGAGTCCTCAGTCTGACGCATTGATGGTCACCACTATAGGATCTCAATGGTGACCATCGATACGTCGCGATGGTGACCATTACGATTGAAGCTCTACGAGGTGGCAGGTTGCCAGTTTACCGGTAGCAGCGGCCGGAGGTCTTCCTGCTTCGTCATCGCCGGAAGCGGGGTGAGCAGGTCTTTAAGGTAAGCCAGAGGATCCTTGCCGTGTCGCTGGCAGGAGACGATCAGCGAGTACAAGATCGCGGAGCGCTGGCCGGCTTCGGGGTGACCGCTAACAGCCAGTCCTTCTTTCCGATGCACGACGGCCTGATAGCGTTCTCGACTAGGTTATTGTCGTGACGGGTCTGGCCGAACCGCAGATGCTGCACCAGCGGCTCGTACTGGCTGAGCAAGTAGGCGCACGCTTTCCCCAGCGGGGACTTCGGAGGCACGCGTTCCCGAGCCCACACCGCCAGGCGTTTCAGGCCCTCCGGCGCGCGTGCGCCCAGCAGCCGATCCGCAGCATGCCTTTACGTTTGGCAGCATACGCATGGCCGCGATCGTCCTTGCGATACTTCGGCCGCACGATCTCGCGCTTCACGGGCTTCGGCATGACCAGCTCCACCGAAGGTGCGTTCCTCACTGATCTGCTCATACGGCTCACCCAAAGCTGGCCGCGGGGCAAGCGGCTGAGCTTCACGCGAAGGTTGTCACGCTCGAGGCTGAACTTGAAAGCCGTCGGGTGCAGGTGCGTGGTTCCAGCGGCAGATGTTTGGGTCGAAGACAAAAAGCTGCCTGTAGACGCGCCGAGCCAAAACGAGATTGGGGCTGAACGAAACGCCGCGTGCGGAGCCTCCGAAACAGACGGTCCGTCGGGCGGTGACGCTGGAGAAGCGCCCCACACCGGCGGAGGTTTTTGCCAACGTGCCCGTCGTAGAAACCGTCGAGCTGATCCCGGCGGAGGTGAAGGCCGAGCCGGCAGCGCACGACAACGAGCATGGCTTGTTACTTCGCGCCGGTTGCAGCCGACTGCTACATGGCCTATGTAGCCTTTAAATGGTCAAGCAGCACATACGACAGACCGATAAGAAACCGATAAGAAAAATCTACCGGAGCCGCGTGACTTCTGCAACTCGCTGGTGCCCGGGGCGGGGCTCGAACCCGCACGCCTTTACAGGCAAGGGATTTTAAGTCCCTAGTGTCTACCATTCCACCACCCGGGCGGCGGCGTGAAAACCTGACGAAAGGGACGCCGTGCGCCAGCCTGAATCGGCCGCTGCAGTCATAAGCCCGCACGGGAGGGAGTATGACGGGAAGGTCAAACTGCTCGTTTTTTGCCCTTCGGCATTGCCCGATTAGTTCGAGCAATGTCTCCTCGCCCAAATCATGGACGTTAGGGAACCTTCAGCCCAGCAGAGCCGCGCGCTCGTCGCGCAGCTCAAGCGCTCGCAGATCTACCGCGACTACGAGCAGGCGTTTCGTGACACCACGGGCCTGCCGATCGCCCTGCGGCCGATCGAAGCCTTCGATCTGCCGCACCATGGCGACCCGAAGGAAAACCCGTTTTGCGCTCTGATGGCGGGCACCAACCATAGCTGCGCCGCCTGCCTGCAATTGCAGAAGAAGGTCGAGGAGGAGGCCCGCCTCGCACCGAAGACGCTCAAGTGTTTTGCCGGCATGTGCGACTCGGCGGTGCCGGTCCGGGTGGGGGAGAACCTCATCGCGTTCCTCCAAACCGGCCAGATCATGGTGGCGCCGCCGACCAAGCCGCAGTTCGACCGTGCTGCGCGGATTTTGCTCAAGTGGGGCACCCAGATCGACGTGAAGCAGCTCGAGGAGGCCTACTTTCAGACCCGGGTGGTGACCAAGAAGCAATACGAGTCGATCCTCCGGCTGCTCACCATTTTCGCGCAGCATCTCTCCGCCCTCAGCAACGAACTGATGGTCAAGGAGGCCGCCGCCGAGTCACCTCCCGTGGCCAAGGCCCGGCTGTACATCGCGGAGCACCAGGCCGAGGAACTCTCCCTCGCCCAGGTCGCCCAGTCGGTGAACATGAGCGCCTTTTACTTCTGCAAGATGTTCAAGAAGGCCACCGGCATGACCTTCACCGATTACCTCGCCCGCGTGCGCGTGGAGAAGGTCAAAAACCTGCTCCTGAACCCCCACAAGCGCGTCAGCGAAGCCGCCTACGAGGCCGGGTTTCAGTCCCTTTCCCAGTTCAACCGCGTCTTCCGCCGCATCGCCGGGGAATCTCCCTCCGACTACCGCGACCGGCTGCATGGGGGGTAGGCGGGCTGCGCCCGCATTTGAGATTTGAAATTTGAGATTTAGATCGATCTCAAATCTCAAATCTCAAATTTCAAATCTCCAATCCCCGGCGCAGCCGGGGTGAGCCGGCTCAGCGGCTTCGCCGGCAATTTCAGATTTCAGATTTCAAATTTCAGATGGTCCCCGAGGTCGGATCCCGCTGGCTCGACGTCCGTTCTGATCTGAAATCTGTAATTTCAAATCCCCGCGCAGCGGGTCTCAGGTCCGTTCTGAAATTTGAAATCTGAAATCTGAAATCCCCGCGCAGCGGGTTCCAGGTCCGTTCTGAAATCTGAAATCTGCAATTTGAAATCCCCGGCGCAGCCGGGGTGAGCCGGCTCAGCGGCTTCGCCGGCAATTTCAGATTTCAGATTTCAAATTTCAGATCGCCGAGCGCATACGTCCGCAGGTTGTGACCCGAAGGCGAAATCTGAGATTCGAAGTTTTAGTCCCCCGCGCAGCGGGGCTCGGATCCGTTCTGAAATCTGAAATCTGAAATTTGAAATCCCCGGCGCAGCCGGGGTCTCACCCTCCCGCGGCCGGCGCTCCGGCGGCTTCCATCATCGCCGCATGCCGGGCGCCGTCGCGGAACTGGCAGACGGCGCAGAAGGATTCGATCTCACGGCGCGCGATCTCGCGGAAGGTCACCTTCAGCTCGGAAAAAGCAACGTCACGCGTCAGGGGATCCAGGGCGCCGCTGAGCCGCGCCTGCTCCAGGATGAGCGCCTCCTCGATCGCCTGCTCGCCCGCGGCAAAATAGGTCAGGAGCGGGTTGCGGCCGCAGGGGCATTCCGGCTTGGGCAGGCATTCTCCCAGCCACCGTTGCCGGCGGCCGGACTGCAGGGGGCCCAGCGACGAAAAACACTCATCCAGCGTCCAATCGATCATGAACACCAGCGCATCGGGATTCGCCAGGGGGGTGTTGGCCTTCTCCATGCGCAGGAGCGTGGCCCAACGCGAGTGAATCTCCACGCGGCGGGCTCGTAACGCACGTACGAGTTCGTCCTGCATGCCGTCATTATGCTTACACCCCGCCAAGCTTACTCCGCGCCGCTTGCCGAAGCGTGCGCATTCGTTGGCAGCGGTCGCGCGCCCTGACCAATTTATGCACAGCCCTTGGCAAGGGGTGCGGAGTGGGGGGGTGGGGCCCGTCCGCTATAGTGGATACTCCCATATGCCAGTCGTTCCTCTCACCCTCACCATCAGCCTGTGCCTGGTCTTCACCTTTGTCGTGTTCTTCCTTCGGGAGCACGCGCGCGGACGCATCAGCAGCGCGGAACGCGACTCCCTCCTGCCGCTCGCGGATGAGGGGCGGCGCCTGGCCCTCCCGGCGACCCCCAAGCGCACCGGCCAGGGAACCCGCGAAAATCTGGGCTGAGCGGTCGCTCTGCCGCCGCTCACCTTCGAAGCGCCTTCCTCATGCTAGCCTCGTCCACCGCGTCGCGCGCCACGTCCGGCGCGCGGAAAACCACGCTTGAATTCAACGACGGCATCGTCCGCCAGTTCGTCATCGCGACGCTGGTCTGGGCGATCGTCGGCATGCTCGCCGGCGTCTTCATCGCCGCGCAGCTCAATTTCTGGAAGCTCAACTTCGACACGTCGTGGTTGAGCTTCGGCCGGCTCCGTCCGCTCCACACCAACGCGGTCATCTTCGCCTTCGTCGGCAACATGATGTTCGCCGGCATCTATTACTCGACCCAGCGCCTGGTGAAGGCCCGGCTGGCCAGCGACTTCCTCTCCCAGCTCCACTTCTGGGGCTGGCAGGGCATCATCGTCGCCGCCGCCATCACCCTCCCGCTCGGCCTCACCCGCGGCAAGGAATACGCCGAGCTGATCTGGCCGATCAACGTCGCGGTCGCCTTCATCTGGGTCGTCTTCGCGGTGAACTTCTTCTGGACGCTCGCCCGCCGCCGCGAACCGAGCCTCTACGTCGCGATCTGGTTCTACATCGCGACCATCATCACGGTCGCGCTGCTCTACATCGTCAACCACCTCTCCCTGCCGACGAGCCTCACGCACTCGTACCCGATCTTCGGCGGCGTGCAGGACGGCCTGGTGCAATGGTGGTATGGGCACAACGCCGTGGCGTTCTTCCTGACGACGCCCATCCTCGGCATCATGTACTACTTCATCCCGAAGGCGGCGGAGCGCCCCGTGTACTCCTATCGCCTCTCGGTGGTGCACTTCTGGTCGCTGGTCTTCGTGTACATCTGGGCCGGCCCCCACCATCTGCTGAACACCGCCCTGCCGGCGTGGCTGCAGACGCTGGGGATGACCTTCTCCCTGATGCTGTGGGCCCCCTCCTGGGGTGGCATGCTCAACGGCCTCCTCACCCTGCGCGGCGCCTGGCACAAGGTCATGGCCGACCCGGTGCTGAAGTTCATGGCCGCCGCGGTCACGTTCTACGGCATGGCCACGTTCGAGGGGCCGCTCCTCTCGATCAAATCGGTCAACGCCCTCGGCCATTACACCGACTGGATCATCGGCCACGTCCATCTCGGCGCCCTCGGCTGGAATGGCTTCATGGCCGCCGGCATGATCTACTGGCTGCTCCCGCGCCTGTGGAACAAGCCGCTGCACTCCGTCAGCCTCGCCAACGCCCACTTCTGGCTCGGGACCGTCGGCATCCTCCTTTACGTCGCGGCCATGTGGACCAGCGGCATCTCGCAGGGCTACATGCTCGGCGCCACCACGGACAACGGCACCGTCCTCGCGTATCCCAACTTCATGGACACGCTGGCCGCCATCAAGCCGATGATGCTGATGCGCGTGCTCGGCGGCGGTCTGTACCTCACCGGCTTCCTCCTGATGGGCTACAACATGTGGCGGACGGTGCGCGGCGCCGAGGCCGTCAACGGCTCGATCGAGGTGTTCGACGACGCCGCCCCGGCCCGACCGGCCGAGGGCATGGGCGCGCTGGCGACGCTCCTCAGCCCGCCGGTGCTGTTCTCCGTTCTCGGCGTCGGTTTTGCCTGCGTCTGGATGTTCGGCGGCGACATCATCAGCATCCTCGGCCTGGTCGGCCTGCTGCTCTGCGCCGTCATGGGCTACGCTCACTTCGAGTCCCGCGGCCGCTCCTGGGCCGGCTGGTATGACCGGCTGCTGGTCAACGCCACCCCCTTCACCGTCCTGACCTTCGTCGCCGTCGTCGCGGGTGGCGCGATTCAGATCATTCCGACCGTCATCGCGCACCGCGCCGCCAACGTCGAGGACCGCCGGCAGGTGGTCTACTCGCCGCTGGAACTCGCCGGCCGCGACATCTACGTGCGCGAGGGCTGTTACACCTGCCACTCGCAGATGATCCGGACCCTGGTGCCCGACGTCCTGCGCTACGGCCGGGCGGGTGAGAAGAATGACTACTCGCGGCTGGGCGAATCGATCTACGATCATCCGTACCAGTGGGGCTCGAAGCGCACCGGCCCGGACATCGCGCACGTCGGCGGGAAGTATCCGAACGTCTGGCATTTCCAGCACATGGTCGACCCGCGCTCGATTTCCGCCGGCTCCATCATGCCGTCGTATCCCTGGCTCGTGACGAAATCCACCGACGTCGACGCGCTTCCGGGGAAGATCGCCGTCCAGCGCACGCTGGGCGTCCCCTTTGCCGACCTGAGCCGGACGCAGATCGAGACCAGCGTCGCCGAGCAGTCGCAATCGATCGTCGCGGATCTCAAGTCCGCCGGCGTCGAGGTCGCGGCCGACAAGGAAATCGTGGCCCTGATCGCGTACCTCCAGCAGCTGGGTCGGTATGAGAAGGTCGCCCCCGCCCGGCGCACTGCCGCCGGCACTCCCTAACCGTATCGGGCCGCGCCCGGTGCGGCCCGCCATCTCCCGCTCCCGCCCATGTTTCGTCGTCTTGTTTTCGAAGACTCGGCCGCGCTGTTCACGCTCGTCGCGTTCATCACCGCGGTCTCGATCTTCCTCACCATCTCCTGGCGTGCGTTGCGCATGAAGAAAGCGCACGTCGCCCGTTTCGAGCAGCTCCCGTTCGACACTGCCACCCCTTCCGCTCATGACGCCCGAAAAGCCGACCCTGCCGCCTGAAGATCCGATTCGTCCGCACGAGTTCGACGGCATCCAGGAATACGACAAGCGCCTGCCGAACTGGTGGCTGTACACGCTCTACATCACCATTGCGTTCTGGGTGGGATACTGGGGCTACTTCGAATGGTTCCACGCTGGTCCGACCGGCGAGAAGGGCGTCCAGGTCGCGCTGGCCCGGATCGAGGCGGACAAGCTGGCCTCGAACACGGCGGTGGACGATGCGACGTTGTGGCAGATGAGCCGCTCGGCGACCTTCGTCGAGGCCGGCAAGGCCACGTTTCTGTCCAATTGCGCCGCCTGCCATCTCCAGAGCATGCGCGGCAAGTCGGAGAATCCCACCGCCATCGGTCCGGATCTCACCGACCAGATCTGGGTGCACGGTGGCCGTCCGGTCGAGATTCTCGCAACGATCAACAATGGTGTGATCGCGAAGGGCATGCCGACCTGGGGACCCGTGCTCGGACCGCGCAAGATCAGCGAGGTGGTGGCCTACGTGCTCAGCGCCCATCGGGAGGGCGAGCCCGTCACGCCCGATCCCGCCGCGGGCCAGCCCGTCGCCCGTAATCCGTAAGCCTGGCGGGCGGTCGCGGTGACCCCCTCGCACCGCCACCCCGCCGAAAAACCATCATGCCGGGTCCCACAACCGAGAGGCCACGCCGCGAAACCGTCACCACCATCCGGTCGGACGGTTCGCGCAAGTTCCTGTTTCCGGCGGACGCGCGCGGGCGGTTCGCCACGCTGCGCCGATATTCCGCCCTGGCGTTGATCGGATTCTACCTGCTGCTGCCGTGGGTGCCGGTGAACGGCTACCCGGCGGCGTTCTTCGACCTCGCCGGCCGCCGCTTCCATCTCTTCGGGCTTACCTTCGCGGCGCAGGACCTCTGGTTGATGTTCTTCGTCATCACGGGAGTCGGGTTCGGGCTCTTCTTCATCACGGCGCTCCTGGGGCGGGTGTGGTGCGGCTATGCGTGTCCCCACACCGTCTTCCTGGACCACGTCTACCGCCGCATCGAACGCTGGATCGACGGAGATGCGGTGCAGCGCCGCGCGCTCGCGGACGCCCCGCTTTCGGCGCGGAAGGTGACCCGCCGGGTGGTGAAGCACTCGCTGTACCTGCTGGTCAGCGCGGGGATCATGCACCTGTTCCTGGCGTATTTCGTCTCGCTGCCCGAGGTGTGGCACATGATCCGTTCCGCGCCGACGGAGCACTGGGGCGCCTTTGCGTTCATGGCGGTCTCGACCGGCGTGCTGTACTTCAATTTCGCCTGGTTCCGGGAGCAGCTTTGCATCGTGATCTGCCCGTACGGTCGCATCCAATCCGCGCTGATTGACGAGAGCACGGTGGTGATCGGCTACGACCGGAAGCGGGGGGAGCCGCGCGGCCGCGCCGGCACCGTCGATGCCGGCGACTGCATCGACTGCACGCGTTGCGTGCAGGTGTGCCCCACGGGCATCGACATTCGCCAGGGCCTCCAGATGGAATGCATCGGATGCACGGCCTGCATCGATGCGTGCGACGATGTGATGAAGCGCGTGGGCCGCCCGCAGGGCCTGATCCGATACGACTCTCAAGCCGGCTTTGCGCACCGGCGGACCCGTTGGATCCGCCCCCGGACGATCCTGTATTTTGCGCTGCTGCTTGCCGGGGCCATCGCGGCGACGGTGGCCCTTTCCACTGTGCGCCCCTTCAATTTTGGCGTCACCCGGATGGTGGGGGCGCCGTACATCGTGGATGGCGGCACGGTTCGGAATCAGTTCCTGGTCCGCCTGGTCAACAAGCGGAATGCTCCGGTGGATTTTGAGGTGACGCTGCAGGCCGAGGAGCCGGGTGTCCGGCACACCGGGTTCGAGACGACGGTCCGGGTCGCCCCGCTGCAGGAGATTGTGCAGCCGTTCATCCTGCAGCAGGAACGCAAAGCCTACGACGGCCCCTTCAAGTTCCGGTTGGAGGCGAAGGATGCGGCTGGGAGCTTCAAGATCGAGCGGGCGGTGGAGTTCCTCGGCCCGAACCCACTCCTGCTGCCGAAGGAGGCGCCATGAGCGCGTTCCCAAGGAGGGCTCCGCTTCAGCCCGCCATGGCAGCGGAGGCACGTGGCTCACGTCGTTCCCGCCTCTGGTGGTGGGTCGTCGTGGCCTTCATCGTGCAGTGCGCGGCGTGGGGTGCGTGGTTCAAGATTGCGGCGAGCGCGCACGTGCAGGACGTGCCGCTGGCCACCGCGGAGGGCCGGTGAAATGGAACTCGCCGCCGTCAACTCACCCGGTGCCGCGTTCGTCGCCGGGTTGATCACCAGTCTGCATTGCGCCGGCATGTGCGGCCCCCTGGCGTGCTCACTCGCCCCGGTGCGGCCGGGCCCGGGACTGGGTTCGGATCCGCAGGTGGTCACGACGACGTATCACGTGACCCGGCTGGCGGCCTACGCGCTGCTCGGCGCCATCGGCGGGGCCCTCGGTGAGGCGCCGTTGGTGTGGATCGCGCAATCCGGCTTTCGCTGGTTCCCCTGGGTGTTTGTCCTTTTCTTTGTCGCGCTGGCCTTCCGCTGGGATCGCTTCGTCCCGAAGCTTCCCGGACTCGGCCGCCTCACCTGGCGACTGCAGGCCTGGACGCGCCAGCGGTCGCGGGTCACCGCCGCCGCCGCGATGGGGGCGGCCACCCCGCTGCTGCCCTGCGGTCCGTTGTATTTTGTCCTGTCCCTGGCGTTGCTCTCCGGCTCCGCCCTGCGGGGCGTCGAGTTCATGCTGGCGTTCGGCCTGGGCACGGTGCCGCTGCTCTGGCTCGCCCAGACGCAATTCCACTGGGTGCGGCGGAAGCTCTCGCCCCTCTGGTTGAACCGCACCCGCGCCACCCTCGCGCTCGTGGCCGCCGGGCTCGTGGCCTGGCGCCTGCGGGCCACGCTGGGCCTGCCCGGTCCGGACCCCACCCAATTTATCTGCCACTGATGAAAGCCTTCGGAGTGCCCGCGAGCGGGCTGTCTAACCTGCCAGCCGTGGCGTTCACCCCCGAAGGGGGCGTGGGCTCGCCGACCGCGCGGCGGGAGGGCGAAGCGCCCCGGCGGGGACGGCCCTCGTGCCGCCACTGCGGCGCGCCGCTGATCGACCAGCGGATGGTGGAGACGGGTTTCTGCTGCGCCGGCTGCGGCTATGTTTACCGGCTGGTGCATGAACAGGGTCTCGCGGGGTATTATCAAATCAAGGACGAGGTGACGGCTCCGGCCGATGCCGCGGTGTTCCAGCCCCGCGACTACGCGTGGCTCCAGACGGCGCAGGCGGCGGCCGAAGCCGGGGCGGGAGCGGCGGTGCCGGAACTCGTGGTCGACGTGCAGGGCATCTCCTGCGCCGGCTGCGTGTGGCTGATCGAGCGCCTCTTCCTGCAGCAGCCGGGCGCGCGCGAAGCGTACGTGCACGCCCAATACGGCACGATGCGGATGCGCTGGGTGCCGGGGGAGTTTTCGGCCGCGACCTTCGCCGCCCGCCTGCAGGCCTTTGGCTACGTGATCGGGCCGGCCGGTTCCGGCCAGGAGGCGGAGCCGGAGAGCCGCGCCCTGGTGAAACGCATCGGCCTGTGCGCCGCGTTCGCGATGAACGTGATGCTGTACGCCTTTCCCGCGTACTTCGGGATGGAGAGTTCGTTCGAGTGGGCGCGTCTTTTCAGCCTCCTGGCGCTGGCGTTCGGCACGCTGAGCTTTCTCGTCGGCGGCACCTACTTCATCGGTCGCGCCTTCCATGCCGTCCGCCAGCGGGCGATGCACATCGATCTGCCGATCGCGATCGGCGTCATCGGCGCGTATGTCGGCTCGGTGTACGGCTGGCTCATCGGCGACGAACGCTACGTCTACTTCGATTTCGTCTCCACCTTCGTGCTGCTCATGCTGGTGGGCCGCTGGGCCCAGACCGCCGCGGTCGAGCGCAACCGGCGCCGCCTGCTCAGCCAGCAGCCGAAGCTGCAGCGGGTGTCGCTGGTGAGTGGAAAGGACGTGATGCCCGAATCGCTCGCCGTCGGCGAGGTGATGGTGCTGCGGGCCGGCCAGACCGTGCCGGTGGAATCCCGCCTGCGCACCGGGCGGGGCGTGTTCTCGCTCGCCTCGATCAATGGCGAGGCGGAGCCGCGCACGTTCGAGGCGGGGCAGCGCGTGCCGGCGGGGGCGGTGAATGTCGGCCGCGCGGAGGTGCACTGCGAAGCGCTGCAGGTGTGGCGGGAGTCGCTGCTGGCCCAGTTGCTGCAGGCCGGCGAACGGCTGGGCGAGCGGCACGTCCTGCTGGAGAAGATCGTGCGGGGCTACATCATCGGCATTCTCGTGGTCGCCGCGGCGTCGGGCCTCGGATGGTGGCTGTTCAGCGGCGACGCGCTGCGCACCGGTGCGGTGGTGACGGCGATCCTCGTCGTTTCCTGTCCCTGTGCCATCGGACTGGCGTTCCCGCTGGCCGACGAGATGGCGACGGTGGCCCTGCGCCGCCGCGGCGTGTTCGTGCGCGAGACCGATCTGTGGTCCAAGCTTTCCCGCGTGGCCAAGGTGGTCTTCGACAAGACCGGCACGCTGACGCTCGAGACGCCGGTGCTGCTCAATCGCGAGGCCCTCATGGCTCTGGCCCCCGAGGCGAAGGCAGCGCTGCTCGCGCTGGTCCGCGACAATCCGCATCCGATCAGTGAATGCCTGCGCGAGGAATTGCTGGGCGACGGGCCCGTCGAGGCGCTCGCCGGCGAGGTGACGGAGGTCATCGGCCTGGGCGTCGAATGCGGCGAGTGGTCGCTGGGCCGGCCCGGCTGGAAGACCGCGGGCGACAGGGCGACGTCGCCTCCCGGTTCGGGATCGGAGGGCGCGGACACGATCCTCGCCCACCAGGGTGCGGTCGTGGCCCGCTTTCGGTTTGCGGATCGTCCCCGTTCCGACGCGGCCCGGGAACTCGCGGCGCTGCGGGCGAGGGGGCTCGACGTGTTCATTCTCAGCGGCGATCGGGAGGAAAAGGTGAAGACGCTGGCGGCGGAACTGGGGGTGGCGCCGGCTCACGCGGTCGGCGGCGTATCGCCGCGGGAAAAAGCGGAGTGGGTTGCCGCGCAGGGTGCCGACCGCGTGTTGATGCTCGGCGACGGCGCGAATGACAGCCTCGCCTTTGATGCGGCCTTGTGCCGCGGCACGCCGGTGATTCATCGCGGCGTGCTCGAGCGCAAAGCGGATTTCTATTATCTCGGGCGCGGCCTCTCCGGCCTGCGGGTCCTGTTCGAGGTGGACCGGATTCGTCGTCGGACCCACCTCGGCATCGCCGTGTTCTCGATCGCGTACAACGCGTTTGCCGTCGGCCTGGCGGTGGCCGGTCTGATGAATCCCATCCTCGCCGCCGCGGTGATGCCGCTCAATTCGCTGCTCACGCTCGGGCTCGTGACGGGTGGAATGAGGCGCGCGTTCAAGGCGGTCGCGGCGGCATGAGGGGCGGATGAAAACGCTGAAAAGCTGAAAAGCTGACACGCTGAAACGCTGAGAATCTGAGACTTCGCCTCGCCGCCCCATTGGATCCGTTCGGATTTCAGCGTTTCAGTCCTTCAGCGGTGCAGTTTTTCCGTCTCCCAACCCGGCCAAAGAACGCAGAGTCCCGGCCAATAGGTGCATAGCCGGTCGCCGCAGAAACGAGTAATATCAGGGACCTTAACGGTTTGTGCCTCGCAAGACGCCCTCGGGCGCCCTTCGGGCAGAAATCAACGCACTTTGGGTATGTGGGAACACCGGGCGTGAGCGTGGGCTCACGCCCGTCTTCTTTTTCTGGGCGGAGCGGTAGGCGGTAGGCGGTAGGCGGTAGGCTTTAGGCGCCGCTTCATCGAACTCGCGTGCGCTTGGTGTAGCGAGGAGCGCCAGCGAGTCGATCAGGCGCCCCGTCGCCACGCTTCCGGATTTCGAATCGCTGGCGCTCTTCGCTACGATCGATCCGGGGAACGCCGGTCTTCTTTTTCTGGGCCGAGCGGTAGGCGATAGGCGGTAGGCTTTAGGCGCCGCTTCATAGCGGTCGCGTGCGCTTGCTGTAGCGAGGAGCGCCAGCGAGTCGATCGGGCGGCCCCATCCTGCCACGCTTCCGGATTTCGAATCGCTGGCGCTCTTCGCTACGATCGATCCGGGGAATACGCCGGTCTTCTTTTTGGGCCGAGCGATAGGCGGTAGGCTCTAGGCGCCGCTTCATAGCGGTCGCGTGCGCTGGTGTAGCGAGGAGCGCCAGCGAGTCGATCAGGCGGCCCCGTCCTGCCAGGCTTCCGGATTTCGAACGCTGGCGCTCTTCGCTACCATCGATCCGAGCCTGCCGCCTACAGCCGCCTTGCCGCCCACCGCTTACCGGCTTCAGCCTAACGCCAGATGAAGATCGGTTTCCTTGGCGGCAGTTTCGATCCGGTGCACTTCGGCCATCTGCTGGCGGCACAGGACGCGTTTGAGCAGCACCACCTCGACCGGCTCGTGCTGGTGCCGGCCGCCCAGGCGCCGCTCAAGCCCCAGGATGTGCAGTCGAGTTCCGAGGATCGGCTCGCGATGCTGCGCGCCGCGACGGAATGGGATAAGCGCTTCCAGATCTCCGACTTCGAGCTGCGGCGCGGCGGGGTGAGCTACACGATCGATTCGGCCCGTCATTTTCGGGCACAGTATCCGACGGATGACCTGTATTGGATTATCGGCGGCGACCAGCTGCCGAAGCTCCACCTTTGGAAGGACATCGAGGAACTCGTGACGCTCGTGGAGTTCATCTTCCTCGAGCGGCCCGGCTTTCCGGTAAAAGAGCACCCCGACATCCCCGGCCTGCGGCTGCACCGCTGCGACGGCCATTTGCTGGCCGTGAGCTCGACCGAACTGCGGGAGCGCACCCGCCGTGGTTTGGCACTCGACTATTTTGTGCCGCACAAGGCTATTGTTTACATCCAGGAGCGAGGATTGTATCGCCAGACAACATGACAAAACAGACCAACCCGGCGGCGTATGAGACGGTGAAGGCGTGCTGCCGCGTGCTCGATGACAAGAAGGCGGGCGACCTGAAGATTTTCGACGTGAGCAGCCAGTCGTCGATCACGGACTTTCTTGTGCTCGCGACGGCCACGTCCGAGCCCCACCTGCGGGCGCTGCGCGTCGAGATCGAAAAGGTCCTGGATGCCGCGGGCACCCGTATCGTGGGCATGGAGATGGCCCAGGAGAGCGGTTGGGTGGTCGTCGACGCGTTCGACGTCATGATCCACCTCTTCCTCGGCCCGGTCCGCCAGCACTACAGCCTGGAACGTCTCTGGAGCGACGCCGCCGAAGTCACTCTCGACGACGTCTTCGGGAAGCCGGCAGCGGCCAAAAAGACGGGCGCGAAGAAGAAGGCGAAAGCACCGGCGGCGAAGCCGAAGCGGGCGGCGGCGAAGAAGCCGCGGGCCAAGGGTTCCAAGTAGCTTTCCTTGTTCCCTCTCCCTCCGCTGTTTACAGTTTTTTGCACTTGCTGGTTTTTCGAGAGGAGAACAGCCTCCGGGGTTACTGCTCGCTGTTGAGCGTATATTATCCTAATCATCGGAAAGGCTTATCCCCATGCGTAATCACACGAAATCCAGCAAAGGCTTCACGCTCGTCGAAATCATGATCGTCGTTGTCATCATCGGCCTCCTGGCTGCGATGGCGATTCCGGCGTTCCAGAAGGTCCGCGCCAGCTCGCAGGACAAGGCGGTCTTGAACAACCTCCGCCAGCTCAGCTCGGCGGCCGACCAGTACTTCCTGGAAAAGGGTGTCAGCTCCGTCGCCAGCGCCGACCTCGTGGGCACCAACTCCACGCAGTACATCAAGCAGATCCAGACGGTCGCCAGCGAGACCTACACCGGCACCCTCAACCAGGGTTCGGCGGTCACGGCTGAAGGCGTGGCGAACGCCCGCACGATCACGTACGCCAACTAATCGAGCGGCTCTCGCAATCTCACTCAAAGCCGTCCATTCGTGGGCGGCTTTTTTTATGGCGTTTCTCCGAATCCTGGCGCGTGAGCGCAAGATCCAGACCGCCGCGGTGCTGGCGATCGTCGCGGTGGTCGCAAGCCGGTTCGTGCTCGGCTCCGAAGCGGCCGTCGAAACCGTGGTGCGCGGCGGTTACTGGGTACTGGTCTTCGTTTTCGGTTATTTCTGCGTCCTGGCGGGGCGGGCGGTGCGCGAGGCGTGGCGCGCGCGGCCGGCCGGGGCGCCGGCGCGGTGGCTTCTGGGGGGGGTCCTCCTCGCGAGCGCCGTGCTGCTGGTGCATGAGCGGTACGGCTACAAGATCCTGGCCGACGAGGTCCTGCTCTCGGGCACCGCGATGTCGATGCACTACGAGCGCAAGGTGGCGTATCCGCTGCGCGCCACCGATGTGCAGGGGCCTTTTCAGATCCTGCAGAACGCCCTCGATAAGCGGCCGTTCCTTTACCCGTTTCTCGTCTCGATCGTGCACGATGTGACCGGCTACCGCGTTCAGAACGCCTTTTACGTGAACACGGTGCTGGGGATCGCATTCCTGGCGCTGCTGGCGGGGCTGGGCTGGAAACTGGGGGGCACGCCGTGGGCCGGCGCGCTGGTGCTGCTCCTGTTCGCCGGGCTGCCTCTCCTGGCCCAGCAGATGAAGGGTGGGGGCTTCGACCTGCTGAATCTGACCATGCTGGCGGTGGTGTTATGGCTCGGCATCCGGTTTGCCGAGGGACCCTCCGAGGAATCGCTGGCCGCGCTCGCGTTCGCCGCCGTGCTGCTCGCCTTTGCGCGCTACGAGTCGATCCTGATGCTCGTGCCGGTCGCCGGGCTGATTGTCACCGTTTGGTGGCGCGAGCGTCGCGTCGCCATGAACTGGGCCACGGCGGTCGTCCCGCTGGCGCTCCTGTTTCCGTTGCTGCAGAACCGGGTGTTCGCGGTCAAAGCCGGAGCGTGGGAACTGGCGAGCCGCCCGGAGGCCACGACCCCCTTTGGCCTGCATTACGTCCCGAACAACCTGGGCCACGCCCTGGGCTTCTTTTTTGACACCACCGGGTACCAGCCGAACTCGCCGGTGTTCGGCGCGCTCGGTCTCGTGGCTAGCGCCTTTTTCCTCCTTTGGATCCTGCGGAGCCTGCGCCGGCCTGATGCCACCCCGGCTGCCATCGCCACGTCCTGGATTGGATTGGGGTACCTGGGACTGGCCGCGGTGCTGATGCTCTACTTCTGGGGCCAGATCGACGATCCCGTCATCCGGCGCCTGAGCCTGCCGCTGCACCTGCTGATGGCGGTCGCGATCGCCGCCGTGGGCGGAAGCGTCCTGCGGCGCGCGCGCGGCTGGCAGTTTGCCTGCGCCGCCGCGGCCGCCGCGCTCATCGTGCACAACCTGCCCGTGATGTCGCGCCGGGCCTACGCGCTGACCTACTCGCCGGCCGCGGAGATGGAATGGCGCACCGACTTCCTGCACCGTTTTCCCGACCGGGACTATTTGTTCATCGACAACGACTCGGTCTTCTGGATCGCCCACCGGATCCCGGCGACGCCGAACACCCAGGCCGGCGAGCGCAAGGAGGGCCTGGCCTATCATCTGCGCAACCGGTCGTTCTCGGCCGTGTATGTGATGCAGCATTACCGGCTCAATCCCGACACGGGCGAACGCACGCTCGTGCCGAGCGATGACCTCGGCCCGGACTTCAAGCTCGAGCCGGTTTGGGAAAAACGGATCCAAACCCTCTTCCTCGGCCGGATCAGCCGGGTCGTGTCGATCACCCATGGCGGAGAAACGATCCGCGCGTCCCCGCCCATTCCGCCGTTGCCCTCGACCGCGACGCCGCTGCGCTCCGGCGCGGACTGGGATGCGGCCAAGAAGGCGTACACCGATCGCTGGTTGAAGCAGCTGCCGTGACCGGGATCCCGCCAACCCCGCCGCCGGGCATTCGCCCCGCCGCGCCCCGGCTTTCCGCGCGCGCGAGGCTGCTGATCTTTGCCGGCGTGGCGCTGGCCGCCTTCGGCGTGGGTTTTCTGCTCTTCAGCGTGGAGGAGTCGCGGGTGTGGGTGAAGCGGTATGCGTATTACACCATCGCGGCCACGTCGGCCTGGGCTGCCTTCGCGCTCGTGCAGGTGGCCCGCCGCTGGCGCCAGGAGGAGGTCCGACTGTCGCGGCGCGAGGGAGCACAGCGGGTGGCCGTGATCCTGGGCTGCGTGGCGGTCGCGGTGCTGACCACGCCGCTCAATTACAAGATCCTGTACGACGAGATGGTGCTGCAGGCGACGGCATCGGACATGCACATCTATCGCGACGTCACCACGGTGGTGCGGGCCTACACGATCGACGGCGTCTTTGTTCCCATCGACACCTACCTCGACAAGCGGCCGTTCTTCTACCCGTTCCTGGTCTCGCTCGTGCATGACCTGACGGGTTACCGGGAGAGCAACGGGCTGCTGGTGAACGTCGTCCTGCTGCCGGTGATCCTGCTCCAGGCGTATTCGCTGGCGCGACGGCTCGCCGGTCACACGGCGGCGCTGGTGGCGACCCTCAGCCTCGGCACCCTGTCCACGCTGGTGCACAGTGCGACCGGCGGCGGCATGGAGACCCTGAATCTCGCGATGCTGCTGCTGACGATGCAGCTCGCGGTGCATTACCTCGACCGGCCGGAGGAGACGCGGCTGGCCGCGCTGGTCCTCGCGGCGGTGCTGCTCGCGCAAAGTCGCTACGAATCGAGCCTGTTCGCCGTGCCCGTGGCGCTGGTGACGCTCGAGGGATGGCGGCGGGCGGGGCGGGTGATCATGCCGGTCGCGGCTCTCCTCGCGCCGTTGTTGCTGGTGCCCTATGCCGTGCACAACACCTACGTCTCCGGCACGCCGTTCCTTTGGGAGCTGCGCGAGGACGTCCAGGCGCGGTTCGGGTTTACCCACCTCGGCGCGAATCTCCGCCACGCGGCGGCGTATTTCTTTTCGTGGGGCGAGATGCTGACGAATTCGCTGTGGCTGGCGGTCGCCGGGTTTCCCGCGCTGGTTTGGGCCGCCCTGGCCGCATGGCGTCAGCGCCAGCGCGTGCGATCGGCTCCCAGCATCGTCCTGGTGATGGTCGCGTTCTCCCTGGGGATCGGCGGCAACGTGGCGATCCTCATGTGCTATTACTGGGGCCAGCTCGATGACCCGGCGGTGGCCAGGCTCGCGCTGCCGCTCTGGGTCCTCCTCGCCCTCGTTCTGGCGGCAGCGATCGCGCGGCTGCAGGAGGCGGGCTGGCGCCGGGCCGCCCTGGTGGGCGCACTGGCGGCGGGGCTCTCGTGGCTCGGCAACGGGGTGATCGCCAATGAACAGCACAGCCGCCGGAACACCCTGGGCACGGAAATCGAGTGGGAGTGTCGCTATGTGGCAGAGCTGCCGCCGGGCGAGCGGCTGGTGATCTCGAACAAGTCCGCACTACCGTGGTTGCTGCGCAAGATTCCATCGATCAGCATCGATCGCGCGCGGACCCGGGGAGAAGCCCTGCACGAGGCGCTCGCCGCGCAGACCTTCCGGGAGATCCTCGTGTCGCAGACGCTGCAACCCACCACCGCCACCGGGGACTATCACCTCATGCCGGAGCATCGCCTTCCCGATGGCTTTCGCCTGGAGCCCATCGTGGAAAAACGGTTCGGTGCCCGTCTGGCCCGCCTGAGCCGGCTGGTGGCGGTCGAACTGGCGCCAAAACCTTCGCATGAGTGACGCCAACGGTCCGTTCCCCGCCGACGCGCGTCGTCACCGACGCGCGGTGTTTGCCTTCGCCGTGCTCTGCTGGGTCCTGATCCTGGCGGGGTACTTCCGGGTCTGGACCTGGGGATTGACGGATTCGTGGACCTATCCGCCGGAGTTTGCCGACACCGCGGCGATCCTGGCGGCGGGCGAGGCGCAGGAGGCAGGGCTCAACGTGTACGAAAAGAATCCGTACGACCCCTACCGTCGCCCCCATGTGTACGGACCGGGTTGGCTCATCACGGGGAAAATGGGTCTCACGGTGGCCGACTCCCGCTGGGTGGGCTGGCTGTTCGTGGCCGCGTTCGTCACCGCGGCCGCGCTGCTCCTCTCGCCCCGGGACGGCCGGGAGGTGGCGATCTCGCTGGCCCTGGTTTGCTCGCCGCCGGTGATCCTCGGGCTGGGTCGGGGAAACAACGACCTCGTGGTTTTCGTCCTGCTGGCCGCGTGCGTGGCGTTGCTCCTGCAACGCCGTCCGGTGTTGGTCGCCGCGGCGCATGGGGCGGTGGCGATCGCCGCGCTGTTTAAGATTTACCCGGCGAGCGCCACGGCGGTCCTGCTCCTCGAGCGTGACGCCCGCCCGCGCGGAACGCAGGCCGGGAAGTGGGCTGCGTGGCTTCCGCGCCGGCACCTTCTGCTCGGTTTCCTGGCCACCGTGGCGGGCTGCCTGCTGTACGTGGCGTTGTCCTGGTCGCACTACCGGCATCTTTTCGGCGTCATTCCGAATCCGCCCACGGTTTTCGCTTACGGATTTCCCGTGGCGTGGACCATGGGCGAGGTGATGCACTTTCGGCCGTCGCTGATCGCGGGCTGGGCGCTGGGTCTGACCTTCGCGGCCTGCCTTACGCTGCCTTACCGGCGCGTGCTCTGGCGGGAAAGGCCGGCGGATGTGCTGGCTTGCCACGCCTTGGTCGCCGGAGGCCTCGCGTGGGGGTTTTGCTACGCCACCATCGCAAGCTTCCCTTACCGGCTCGTCCTCGTGCTGCTCTGCGTCCGCTACTGGCTCGCACTGCGCCGGGGGCCGCACACGCGCGGCCTGGGCACGACGCAACTGATCCTCTGGGGCACGGTGGCGTGGGCGGGGGTGCCGATGGGGGCCTGGTCCGAACGCGCCCTGGCCGCCCATGATCCGACCGCTTCGGCCTGGGTGGTCTTCAACCTCATCGCCGGGTTCGAGGAGGGGCTGCTCGCGGGTGGCACCCTTGCGCTGGTCGCCACGGCGGTCGCCATTCTGGTCGCCTCCCTGCGCGGCCGGCTTTTTCAGGCCCCCGCCGCAGCGGCGGTGCCGCCGGCGGGACAACCGGCGGACGATCCGTGATCAGCGGCTCCGCCCGGCCTGCTCGATCGCGGCCAGCCAGCCGGACAACGGACCGTTGACGGCGGCGATTTCGTCCTGGGAAACGCGATACACGTGGATCGCGTACCCGATCTGCGCCTCCGGCCGGCGGGCGCGCAGGAGCTGGCAGAGCCGCTTGAAGCGCAGCGCCTCGTAGCGCTTCCACATCGCGGACCAGTGGCGGGCGGGAATGGAGGCCTCGAGCTCCGCGCGTTTCTCCGGATGCGCGGCGTAGTGCAGGAGCGCGGGCTCGGTGCCGCGCAACTGCTGGAACTCCCGTTCCAGCGCCTCCGTCCACGGTCCGCGGATCGGGCTGTAGGCCTGCTGCAGCAGCGTCGCACTGATGCAGTACAGGCCGGGCTCAAGCGCATGCCAGGGCTGGTCAGGCACGTTGCGCAGCAACGGCACCATGGCCGTCGCCCTGATCCCATGGTAGGCCGGATCGCCGGTGCCGAAGTAGGCGAGGTACACCGGTGGGCGCGGCGCGCCGGTGGCGTGGGTCTGCAGCCAGGCCGCGAGGCCCGGCAGGTCCTGGCCCCAGTCCAGGGAACTGTCGACCAAGTGACGGTATCCCTCCTCGGGCCCGCCGGCGAGGGTGTTGAAAAATGCGAGATAATGCGGCCGCACGGATACCGAGGCGCCGACGTGGCAGGCGACCAGGGCCAGTCCGGCGCCCCACCAGCGGGGAGAGACCCGCGCGGCCGCCCAGCCGAGCGCACCCGTCGCCAGGAACATCACCGGATAAATCGGCAGCAGATGCCGGTGGCCGATGTTGAGGGAACTGGTGACGGAGGCGGCCCAGTACACCAGGAACAGGATCACCCACGGAGCGACGCGATACAGGTCCGACCGCCAGAGGTGCCGGCCGGACCGCCAGCGCGTGAACGCGACCCCGAGGGCGGCGCCGCCAGCCAGGAGGAGCGGCAGCGGCGTCTTGACCAGAAAGGCGTACGGGAAGAAATGCGCCCATCCCGTGAGGCTGGTCTCGCCGTTGAGAAAGGCTCCACGCTCGCGGGAGAAATCGATCACGAAGCCGAAGCCGTACAGGTACGCGTCGGGCAGGAGCCGGTGGTGGCGGGCCCAGCTGAGCACGTCCGCGAGGCTTCCGCCGACGCTGCGCAGCATCTCGGCCCAGGGGCGGGTGTAGTCTGCCACCAGCGCGGGATCGTCCACCGGCGCGAAACGAAAGCGGTGAAAGGCCCAGATGAGACCCACCGTGAGGAGGAGGTGAGCGGCCGTCGACGCCAGCATCAGCAAGGCGACGCCGCCGCGCTCCAGCCGACGTCCGTGCCACGTCCACGGCGCCCTGTGGGTCGCCCTCACCAGGAGCATCAGCAGGCACATCGGCGCGAGCAGCACCGCCGAATACTTTGCGACCATGGCGAGGCCGAGGCTGAAGGCGCTCGCCGCGAGCGTGGCCGCGTCCGGACGTTCCAGGTGCCGCCAGTACGCGCCGACGCTGAGGAACAGGAAAAACGTCAGGCACAGGTCCGACGTCGCCAGGGCCCCGTGGGCGAGAAACGTCGGGCAGAACGTCCAGAACAGGATCGCCAGCCAGCTGCCGGCGGAGCCGAACAAGCGCCGGGCCCCTCCGAAGATCAGCAGGCCGCAGCCGAGGCTCCAAAAGACGTTCATCGCGCGGCCGGAAAACAGCAGGCGCGCGAGATCGTGGCCGGACTCGTGAAAATAGGCGTGGCCCAGCGTCCACACGTTGGGGCGCGTCCATCCGGCGTGGTCGCGCGGGGGGAGCGGGGGCCCGTTCAGGTGGGCCGGGAGCGCCTGCCACAGCTGCGGGAGGACGCCGTTTTCCGGCTGCAGCCGGTAGTCGCCCTGCCACAACGCCCGCCCCGCGGTGAGGTGGGCCATCTCATCGACCGCCGTGGTCTTTTCGCGCGTCGCGGACAGCGCGAGCCACGCATGCAACCCGCAGAGCAGGGCGAGCACCAGCGGGACTGACCAGCGGGGTTGAAGCGCAGCCACGTTGGAACGATGCGGCCGGGCCGGATCGCGGCAATGGGATTTCCTGCTTCGACACCGGCGGCGGCTCCCGTACGTTTCCGGCCGAAGCATGGACGCCGCGGAATATGCGAATCTGGATTCGGTCGAGCGCGACCACTGGTACTATGCCGGCAAGCGCGAATTCGTCCGGCGTTGGATTGAGCGCGTCCGGCCGCCCAAGCCGACCGACGTGCTGCTCGACTGCGGGGCCGGCACGGGCCGGTTCGCGCTCGAGATGCAGGCGCGGTGCGCGGTGCTGGTGCTCGACGACCACGAGGAGGCGCTGCGGATGCTGCGGGAGCGTTTCCGCCCGGAACAGGTGCTCAGTCTATCCGGCGATCAGGTGCCGCTGCCGGCCGGGAGCCTCGAGTATGTGACCGCGCTGGACGTGCTCGAGCACGTGCCGGACGACGCGGCGGTCGTGCGCGGCTTCAGCCGGCTGCTGAAGCCGGGCGGCATCGCCGTGGTCACGGTCCCCGCCAGCATGGCCCTCTGGAGCGACTGGGACGTCGCCCTGCACCATTTCCGGCGTTATCACCGGGCGCAATTGCGGGCGCTGTTTCCGGCGGAGGAGTGGGACGTGGAGTACGTCAACTACACCAACGTCCTCGTCTATCCCGCGGTGTGGCTGCTGCGCCGCTGGCGAAAATGGTTTCCGGCGGCCAAGGGGGCCGGCCGGGCGGAAGACCGCGTGCCCGCTGCTCCGCTCAATCGCGGGTTGAAGGCCTGTTTCGTCCGCATGGCCTTCTGGCGCGTTCCGTTCCCCTTCGGAGTCAGTCTGGTCCTGGTCGCGCGCAAGCGCCCCTAGTCGGAGCGATGCAAAAGAGGTGCCGCAAAACCACGCCAATCCTCAGCTCGTCCATTTTCCCCGGTACCTGAGTGTAGCGGGGAGCGCCAGCGAGTCGACGACCGGCGGAAACGCGACGGGAATAAGAGGGTAGCGGGCGCCTGAAGGGTTCCGGCTTAGTCGCTGAAGCGGGCTTCGCCGATTTTCCTGCCGGCGTCGTCCTGCAGGTGCAGGAGGGCGGTGCCGGAGCGGAACGCCTCCGGCACGTCATTCGTGAAGACGCTGACGCGCGTGAGATCGGTGCCGTCTCCCGCCGGGGGGGCGAGTCTCGTGCGCACGAACGCGGCGTTCGTCCCCGGGGCCCAGGTCGTCAGCGGCCAGGAGCCGTCGCCCCCCAGGACGCGGAGCTGCACGCGCGCGAGGTCTGACGTGGTCGCGGTCGGCAGGACCAAATCGATGCGGTACCGCGCGGCGGTTCCCTCGGCCCCGCGGGCAAGACTCGCGAGGCCCAGGGGAATCGCGGGTTGCGTGCGGGGCGTCCAAAACTCGTACGATTCCAGTTTGAAGCGCAGTTCGTAGTGTTCGAGCAGCCAGCGGAGCAGGGCACTGCGTTCGAGACGGCCCTCGCCCCTGAGCAGATCGACGAAGTAGCGCTGGACGATCAGCGTTGAGCTTTTTGCGGTGGCGAGGCGCGTGCGGATCTCCTCCTGCTGGCGGGCGGTCAGCAGATTGAACCAATGGGTCGCATTCGCGCGCGTGGGGGCTGGGCGCTCCGACCAGGGATGGAAGCTGAGCAGCCCGGGCAGCGTAAAGAGGACCTCGCCTTGGTGGTGGGCATTAAGGCTCAGGATGCGGAGCGAGGAGGCCAGCGTTTCGGGGAGGCGCAGGTGTCGCGCTCCCGGCAGATCGAGGGGCACGCTGTTCCGCCAGCGCTGAGTGACGACCGCGGCATACTCCACGAGGATCATCGCCCCCGCCGCGAGCAACGCGGCCGTCGCGCTGCGGCGGAGATTCGGGCTCGGCAGCAGCAGCGCGAGGGCGTCCATGGTCGCGAGGACGAGCAGCGGGGCGAAGAGAAAGGTGCCCCACGCGAGCTGGCTGCCGGCGACGGGGAACACGTGCAGCGCCTGCGTCACATTCAGCGCGGCGAGCACGAGCCTCACGCCGTGGAGGGGGTCCTGCGGCCGCAACGGGGCGACCAGGATCCAGGACAGGGCCAGCCCGTAGGAGAGCGTGAAACTCGCCCCGCTCAACCCGAGGCGTTGCGTGCTCGCGAGTAGGTAACCCACCGCCACGGCGAGCCGGCCCAGGGCGAGGGCCTGGCTCCGTCGCTCTCCCGCGAGGCGGGCGATTGCGAGTGCCGCGCCGAACGAGAGCACCGCGACGATCAATGAGCCCGGACGCCAGTTGAAAGGGGCGGTGTACACCGTGGGATGGCGCGCGGGACCCAGCAGCACGCCTTCCAGGAGCGCGGCGGGACTCGTGCCGAAGCCCAGGGTCACCGCCAGGGTCAGGGCTGCGGTCGCCCCCGCGGCCACGAGCAGCGTGCGCCACGGGACGCCGGTCACAGCGCCCGCCGTGTCCGCCCGCGTGCTGTCCCGGCGGTCGGCGTGGAGGGCCAGGGCGGCGGTGGCCAGGGTGACGGTCGCGAAAAGCAGCTGGCACCACGGTTCGGAGAGCGCGCGTCGCAACAACGCCCACGCGAGCACCGCGACGCCCGCCGTCGCCAGCCAGGGTCGCCACCGGCCTCCGGGTCCGGACTCGCCGAGGAGATGCACCACCAGGAGGCCGGCGATCAGGAAGGCGCCCACATTGATCTTGGTCAGGGTGACCCCGGCCACCCCCATCCCCAACACGACTCCGCGCCACGCGCGCGAGCCGTGGCCGGTGGCGGCCGCCGCCGCCGCGGCGACCGCGAACACGATGAAGGAGCCCGGGTGGGAGGGCTCGCTCGCCACCATGTCGAGATGCAGGAAGGCGGCGACCGCCGTCGCGCAGGCGGCGGCCAGGCTGCGCGTCGCCCGCCACACCAGCAGGCCCAGCAGGCACAACGCGGCGGACCAAAAACCCAGCGTCAGCACGCGGGCTCCGTCGTTCGTCAGGGGAAGCCCGAGCGCGTGCAGGCCCTTCACCAGCAGGGGGTGGAACGGGCCGTACTGGGTGTACACCGCGTCGTAAAGCGGCTGGCCCGCAGCGAACTCGCGCAGCGAAAACAGGACATAGCCTTCGTCGTCGTAGGCCATGAACGTCGTGAACAGCCGCAGGGCGCCGAGCAGGATCAGGCCCGCAAGGACGGTGAGAGCGATCGCCGCCGGCCACCACCGGACCGGCGTCGGCGACGCGGCAGGGGAGGGCGGCGCGGCGTTCATCGAGAGGCGGGCGATGCCGCCGGGAGAGTCAGCTGCTGCAGGTCGTACACCGCAAAGACGGGATGCGCCACGTGGGCGCCGCGGGCCCGCAGGGTGCGCCAGAAAGGATGGTGGGCCGCGAGATCCTGGCTCCAGCCATGGTCGAAATTGACGCAGATGAAGCGGAGGTTCGCGGCGCGAAGCGCGGCCACGGTCGCGTCGAAATCCGCCGTGGGCGACAAGGTCGGGCGCAGGACCGGACTGAACAGCGGCACGGGCCGGCCGCCGGCGCGGATCACCAGCAGGTGGAAGCGGGGGTGATCGACCACGATGCCGGCGCCGTGCGCCGCCTGCACCAACTGGTGCCAGAGCGGCATCTGCTCGGTGACCGCGACCGTGGTGAGCGTTTCCCGCGTGGGCTCCGACGGCAGCCGCAGCGTGGACCTTCCTGGCTGCAGCGGGAACTGCCACAATCGAACCGACGCATCGAGACCGCCGATGATCACCACCACGGCAACGACGCGTCGGAGCGCCGGGCGCGCACCCGCCACCCAGCCCGAGAGCGCGGCCAGCAGGACGAGCGCCGGCGTCAGCACGCGAAAGGCGATGATCCACCCGGCCGCCGTTTGCGGCACCGACCAGACCCAGAGCGCGGCCTGGAGACCGATCGCTCCCGCGAGAATCGCCGTGGGCCGGCCGGCTCGCCCGAGGCCCCACAACCCGAGCAGCACGGGAATCCCGGCGATGATCAGGAAGAGGCGCGGCAGGCGCGCGGGGTTGTACGGGGAGCTGAAGAAGGACCATTCGCGCGCGATGGCGGCGCTGTGCAGGGTGTGCATTTCGTTGCCCGGAAACAGCGCGGCCAGATGGGGAAAGAGAGGGTTTCCCGTCAGGACCGCGTTGCGCAGGTACCACGGCCCGGCGATCACCGCGGCGGTCGCCGCGAACAGCGCCAGGTCGCGCGGCCGCGCCCGCAGCCCGAGCAGCACCACGCCGGCGAAGGCGACATAGGCGAGGCCGTAGTCGCGGCTGAGCGCGCCGATGGCCGCAGTCACGGCGGCCCAGCACGCCGCCCGGGTGCCCGGGGCGGCCTGGTATTCGAGCAGGAAATACACCGTGCCCGCGAGGGCGGCGGTCAGCAGTCCCGTTTCCTGCCCCATGCCGATGCTCCAGAGCACCAGGGAACTCGCGGCCGCCGCCGCCACGCCGACGCCGGCCGCGCCGGGGCCCCAGAGGCGGCGGCCGAGCAGCGCCGTGCCGCCCGCGACCAGCGCGAGTTCGCCGGCGATGCGCGCCGCGGTGAGGATGCGTTCGGGGGCGCCGGCGAGGCAGTAGATCCAGAAATTGAGGAATGAAACCAGCGGGGGAATGCCGTCGCACCAGCCATAGAGCTCGAAGTCCGCCGCCGAGACGGGCGGATAGCTGGCCAGTGACTGCTGCGCCAGCATGAGGCGCGCGAGGTGGTCCCAGCGGAAGGAATTGTCGAAGCCCGAAAGCGGATTAAGCACGCTGAGGGTGAGGGCCGAGCCGAGCGGCACGAGCGCCGGGAGCCACCAGCGGTCCCACCGCCAAGGGTCCCCGGCCGGCCCGGCCGGACGCCGGCGGCATGCGACCCAGAGCACCACGGTCACCAGCGCCATGGCGCCCGCCACGGCGGGCGCGACCAGGGGCACGGCCAACGTGTGCAGCGTCAGAAGGACCGCGAAGAGCAGCGCGAAGCTGGCAAACGGCGCCGCGAACCAGCGGGACGGCGCTGGCACGACTCGGGCCGCAACGATATACCCCGGCGCCAGGAGCAGCGCACACGCGCCCGCGAGACGCAGCCAGGCCAGCGCACCGAACCCCGCTTCACTCATTGCGTGAGGTCCGTCGCTTCACCACGTACAGCGGTCGCTGTTTCACTTCGTCGTAAATGCGACCAAGGTATTCGCCGAGGATGCCGATGCCGATCAACTGGACGCCGCCGATGAACACCATCAGCGTGACGATCGTGGTGAAGCCCATCTGCGCGACCTCCACGTCGAGCATCCGGCGCACCGCGAAGAACAGGCCCACCGCGAAACCCAGTCCGGCGGCGAAGACGCCGAAATAGGTGAGCACCCGCAACGGCAGGTAGGAAAAGCTGAACAGCCCGTCGAAGGCATAGCGAACCAACCCGATGAGCGTCTGCACGGGGCGTCCGGCGGCGCGCTCCTGCCGGTCGTAGAACACTTCCGTCGTGGCGAAGCCCACCCAGGCGCGCAGGCCGGGAAAGAAACGGTGCCGCTCGGGCAGCCGCGAATAGGCCTCGAGGGCATCGCGATTCAGCAGCCCGAACGTGCCGGTGTTTTTCGGAATCGGAAAATCGGCCAGGCGGTCGAACACCGCGTGAAACAAGTCGAACCCGGCCCGGCGCACGCCGGTTTCCTGCCGCGAACGGCGGACCGCCAGCACCACCTCGGCGCCTTCGCGCCACCTGGCCAGCAGTTCCGGGATCACCTCGGGCGGATCCTGCAGATCGGCGTCCATGGTGATCGTGGCGTCGGCACCGCGGGCTTCGTCCAGCCCGGCCGCCAGCGCGGGCTGGTGACCGAAATTGCGCGACAGTTCCACGAGCGTGATGCGGGGTTCGACCGCAAGGCGCTCGCGGATCAGGTCAGCGGTCTGGTCCCGACTGCCGTCGTTGACGAAGATGAGGCGCCAGTCGTAGGCCGGCGCGGCGTCGCACACCGCCAGCAGCCGGCGGAGCAGCTCCGGCAACACCTGGGCTTCATTGTAAACCGGCACGACCACCGCGAGCCGCGACCGCGCGCCGGCATCGGACGGAAAGGAGGGGGTGGAGGTCATCGCAGGTTTTCCAGGTCGTACAGGGTGCGGCCGGCGCCGAGGCGGATCGCAGGCGGCTGCTGTTTCAATTCCTGCCAGAACGGATACGTGGCGGCAAACTCGCGCGTCCAGCTGAAGCTGTAATCCACGACGATGAAGCGGATGTTGCGCTGGCGGAGTTCGAGGACCATGTCGGCGAACGAAGTCGTGGGCGAGAAGGCGGGACGCATGACCGGACTGAACAGAGGAATCGCGCGGCCGCCACGATTGACCACGTTGGTGTGAAACTGGGGGTGGTCAACGACAACCCCGGCGCCGGCAGCCTGGCGCACCAGCCCCGGCCAGAAGCGCGGCTGGTCCGAGTTGGCGAGGATGTCCTTCTTCTCGCGCCAGCGCTCCGCCCAGTCCGGCAGCGGTCGTTCCAAGGCGAACGAAGGCACGATCCAGACCCGGGCCGCGGCATCTCCAACGATGAGGAGCAGCACCCCGACCACGCCCGCGCGCAGCGGACCACGGAGGGTCGCCACCCACCCGGAAAACGCGGCGAGCATCGCCACGGCTGGGGCGAGGACCCGAAGCCCGATGACCCACCCGGCGGCGGTCTGCGGCACCGAGATCGCCCACAGCGCCACGATCAGGCCGAGTCCGCACCAGGGCAGCAGCGCGCGTCGGCCCGCCCGGACCAGCCCCCACAGCCCAATCACAACCGGCACCCCGGCAAGGACGAGCAGGAGAACGGGAATGATCGAGGCATCGTACTCCTGGGATGAAAACGACCACTGGCGCGCGACCGGCCCGGCATGCAGCGTGTGGACCGGGTTGCCGGGAAAGAGCCCGGAAAGCTGAGGGTAGAGCGGATTGCCCGTCAGCGCCCAGTTGCGCAGGTACCACGGCCCCGCCGTCACGAGGGCCGGTGCCGCCGCGACGGCGAGGTGGCGGAGCGGAGGGCGTTGGCACAGCAGCGCGCCCGCGGCCAGCGCCACGTAGGCCAGCCCGTACTCGCGCGAGATCGCTCCGACGGCCGCCGCCATGCCCATCCAAAGCGCCGCGTGGGCCCCGGGTCGTGCCTGATAATCGAGGCCGGCGGCGATCAGCGCCACGAAGGACGCGGCGAGCAGCGCGGACTCCTGGCCCATCGCGATTGACCACAGGATGAGCGTGCTGGAGCTGAGGACCGCCGCGCTCACGCCCGACGGAGCCGCCGGGGTTCTCCCGGACGAGCCAGGGGCCGTCACGGCGCGGGCCAGCCAGGCCGTGGCCGCGTAGACGGCCGCGCCTTCGAGCAGGATCCGGATCGCCGTCAGCGCCGCGTCAGCCGAGCCGGCGGTGCAGTAGACCCAGAAGGTGAGCAGAGAGGCCAGGGGCGGAATGCCATCGCACCAGGCATACAACTCGAAATCGGCTTCGGTCACCGGCGGATAACTGGCGAGCGATTCCTGCACGAGCATCAGCCGGGCGAGATGGTTCCAGCGGAACGCCGTATCCGGTCCGCAAAGCGGGTCGAGCACGGCGAGCAGCGCCACGGAGGCGAGTGCCGGAAGCGTCAGGAGCCACCAGGCGTGGGCGCGCCGCTCGACCGCGTCGCCGCGAGAGACGGTGCCGGCACCCTGCGGCCACCGCCACGCGAGGGCCATCGCGACAATGAGCAGGCCCGTCCCCACGGTCCCGAGCCGCAGAGGCAGGCCGGCCGCCGTCAGGCCCATCGTGACCGCAAAGAGGACAACGCAGCTGCCCAGGAACGCGCCGACACACCGCGACGGTGCCTCGAAACGGCGGGCGAGCAGATATCCCGGCAGGAGCAGCAGGGCGGCACCCGCGAAGGCGCGCAGCCAGGTCAGAGGGTCGGCGGTCACAGCGAGGTCCGGCGTTCAACGCGCGGAGCGCAGGGCAGGGCGGACGCCGGCGACGCGTTCACCGCAGGACGTTGTATTTGAAAATTGCCCACAGGGCGCGAAAGCCGTCCCGCCAGCCGATCTTTTTCCCTTCCGCATAGGTGCGGCCGTAGTAACTGATCCCGACCTCGTAGATCGGCACGTTGAGCCGCGCGACTTTCGCGGTGATTTCCGGTTCGAAGCCGAACCGGTTCTCCTCGATCTGGATCTGCTGCAGAACGTCGCGGCGGAACACCTTGTAGCAGGTCTCCATGTCGGTGAGGTTCAGGTTCGTGGCCATGTTCGAGCACAGGGTCAGGAACTTGTTGCCCACCATGTGCCAGAAATAGACCACGCGGTGCGGTTGCCCGCCCTGGAAACGCGAGCCGAACACCACGTCGGCCTGGCCTTTGAGGATCGGCTGAAGGAGGAGGGGATACTCCTGCGGGTCGTATTCCAGGTCGGCGTCCTGCACCACGATCACATCCCCCGTGGCGGCGGCGAAGCCGGTGCGGAGCGCCGCGCCCTTCCCCTGGTTGACGTCATGGTAGATGATCCGGTCGACCAGCGGCGCGATCTGGGTGCGCAGCAGGTCGCGCGTCCCGTCGCGCGAGCAGTCATCCACAATGATGATCTCCTTCTCCGCGACGGGAGCCGCGCGGACGCGATCCACGATCAGCCGGATCGTTTTCGCTTCGTTGTAGCAGGGGATGACGACAGACAGCTTCATGAGGAAGATTTCAGGTTTCAGATTTCAACTTTCAGAGCTCTGAAGCCCGAGGCTTGGACCGGGTAGCCCTAGCGTACGGGGGGCGGGTGAGACAAGCCCTCGCGGAAAGGTCGCGATGGCCGGCATTGCGGGGTGGTTTGCCTCCGATCTGAAATTTGAAATCTGAAATTGCCGCGCAGCCGGCTCCTAGGACTTTTTCCGGCTCTGCGCCCGGGTGGCCCACTCTTGACCGGAGGTGTGGTCAATCGGCAGGCTCTCACCATGTCCGCGACGGAGCCCACGCCGAAACGAAAACCGCCCCTCCTGCCCCTCCTTGCGCTGGGCGCGCTGGCGGGAGCTGCGGCGGTGCTGGTGCTGCGGGGGGTGGATCTGCGCGCTCTCCTCGAGAGCATGATCGGCTTCATCCGTGATCTCGGGGCGCCGGCGTTCTTTCTCGCGATGATCGTGCTGCCCGCGGTGGGGATGCCGATGATGGCCTTCACCATCACGGCGGGCGAGGCGTTTTCCCCCCAGCTGGGCATGGCGGGTGTCATCACCGCGTCGCTGGTCTGCATCGCGATCAACCTGGCCCTCGGGTATTGGGTGGCGCGGTACGCCCTGCGGCCGCTGCTCGCCCGGCTGATGACGCGTTACGGCTACAAGGTCCCCCGGGTCACCCCTGAAAATGCGCTCACCGTCACCCTGCTGGTGCGGTTGACGCCGGGCCCGCCGTACCCGCTGCAGGCCTGCGTCCTGGGTCTGGCCGAGGTGCCGTTCCGGCTTTATCTGCTGGTCTCCTGGTTGGTGATGGTGCCGTGGACGCTTGGTGCCATCATGCTGGGCAAGGGGCTCTTCAGCGGGAAGTTCGGCGTGGCGGCCACCGGGGTCGGCGTGCTCGTGGTCGCGATCCTGCTCGTGCAGATCGTGCTGCGCAGACTGGCCGCGCGTCGCCAGGCGGAGGAGTTGAAACCCGCGCCGGAGAGCGCCACCACCGGCTCCTGACCCGACCCATGCGCGCCGAAGCTGACGCCACGGACTCCGGCACGCGCGCGGAGAGCGTCACCGAATTCACGCGACGCGTTAAGCGAATCCTGGAGGACGGTGTGCGGCCGGGCTGGGTCCGCGGCGAGGTGTCCAATGTCCGCGCCCAGGCGAGCGGCCATGTGTATTTCTCCCTCAAGGATGCCGGGGCGCAGTTGAGCGCCGTCCTTTTTCGCGGCGACGCCCTGCGCCAGACCGTGAAGCTGCGGGACGGCGCGCAGGTCGTGGTCTATGGCGAAGTGAGCGTCTACGAGGCCCGCGGGCAGTACCAGCTCATCGTGCGGGCCGTGGTGGAGGACGGTGTCGGCCGGTTGCAGCGGGAGTTTGAGGCGCTGAAGGCGCGGCTGGCGGCCGAGGGGCTGTTCGCGAAGGAGCGGAAGGTGCCCATCCCGCCGATGCCGCGGGTGGTGGGCTTCATCACTTCGCCCACGGGCGCCGCGGTGCAGGATTTTGTCCGGATCATCCGCCGGCGCTGCTGGTTTGGGCACGTGATTGTGCTGCCGGTCAAGGTTCAGGGGGAAGGCGCGGCGGCGGAGATGGCGGCGATGCTGCAGCTCGCCCAGCGCCGGGGCGGGTTCGACCTGCTGGTGATCGGCCGCGGGGGCGGCAGCCTGGAGGACTTGTGGGCCTTCAACGAGGAGGTGCTCGTGCGCGCGGTGGCCGAGTGCCCGCTGCCCATCATCTCCGCGGTCGGCCACGAGATCGACGTGACGCTCTGCGACTTTGCCGCCGACCTGCGGGCGGAGACGCCGAGCGCCGCGGCCGAACTGATCACGAGTCAATTCGTCGGCTGCTGCGAACGGCTGCGCCAGGGTCGCGAGGCGTTGGATACGCTGATGGACGCGGCGCTCCAGCGGGCCCGCGCCGAGGTTGGCCATGCCCGCTCCCGCCTGCGCCTGCTCACCCCGTCGCGACAGATCGAGCAGGGGTTTCTGCGCCTCGACGATATGGCGAACCGACTAGGCGCGGCGCTGCGTCATTCCGCGCAGGATCGGCGGCGGCAGCTCGCTGAGGTGCGGGGGCGTTTCGACCAGCACTCGCCGGCGAGACGCGTGCAGGTGGAGTCGCATCGGCTGCTGTCGCTCTGGAAGCGGTTGCAGGCGGCGAGTCCGGCCTCGGTGCTGAATCGTGGCTTCGTGATCGTGCGCGACGAGCAGGGCAGGGCGGTGACGCGCAAGGCGCCGGTCGCCGCCGGTCAAAAGCTGAACGCCGAGTTCGCCGACGGCCGTGTCGACGTGCGCGTCGAGGGTTGAACGTCGGGGCCTCGGATCTCTCCGCGGTCACGGGGTCCGCGAGGCTCGAGCCAGAAGGCCTCACGCAAAGGTCGCAAAGGTCGCTAAGGCGAATGCGCTCCGACCTTGGTGACCTTGGCGACCTTTGCGCGAGGCTATCTCCTTCATCACACAACTGCCGCTGCTCTCCATGAGGAAGAACCGCGCGTAACGATCTCGCCTCGCAACCGTCAGACTGGCAACGATCCTCCTTCCCACTTTTCCCATGAAATCCCGCATTGTTCTGTTCACCCTGTCTTCCTTGCTGGTGCTTCCGGTGGTTGCGCTGGCCGACCCGTCGCCGAATGCGTCGGCCAAGGCGCACGGGGACCACGAGCACACCGAGCTCGAAGAGCACATGGAGAAGATCGGCCGCGCGTTTCGCGCGCTGCAACGGCAGATCGCGGACCCGGCGAAGAACGAGGAATCGCTGAAGCTCGTCGGGACGATGCGGCAGAACGCCGAGGCTTCCATCCACCTCGAGCCGCAGAAGCTGGCGGAGGTACCCGCGGACAAGCGCGCTGCCTTCCTCGCCGCTTACCGCGACGGGATGAAGGGCATGGTCAGCGGGCTGGAGGCCCTGGAGTCAGCGCTGAAGGCCGGCGACAACGCGAAAGCCGGTGAACGGGTGCAGCAGCTGAAGAAGGGGATGGAAGACAGCCACAAGCAGTTCAAGAAGGAGAAGAAAAAAGAGAAGAAATAGCCGGAAGCTTCAGGCTTTAGCCGGAACCATGCAGACGGATTAACCACGAATGGACACGAATGAACACGAATAGGAGAGGGAACTCGAATGCAGCCCGTCCGTAGTCCCGCTCACTGTTTGGTACCTGCGAGGAAGTGATG